>CAZOWD010000210.1:0-3492 GCA_964583225.1 uncultured Verrucomicrobiales bacterium
ATTCTGAAAATGGAAGCGCCGCGTTTGCCGAGGATGGCGAGGGCTCCCAAGATGGAGATTCCGAGGAATACCATCGCCCAAACTCCGAGGGCGGCAGCGAGTTCGTGGCCGTTTCCAAGCGTGCTAAGTAGGGAGTAGATCGCTTTGGTGATGGGGTAGTGTTCGGATTGTTGGGCGAGTATGAGGCTGTCTGATACTTCGAGCATGGCGAAGGCAAAGGCAAGGATGCCTCCTGCGATAAGGTTGGCGCCGATGAGTGGAAGCGCGATGCGGCGGAGGGTGCGTGTGGGCGTGGCGCCGAGCGATTGTGCGGCTTCTTCGAGAGCGACGTTACTTTGCTGAAGCCCCGCGATAGCGGCACGCACGATGTAGGGGAGTCGGCGCATGGCGTAAGCGGCAATGAGTAGAAAAATAGGGTTGCGGGCATCGCCGACAAGCCAATGGAGCGGTTCTCCTTTTTGTGTGATGGCGATATACCCGAAGGCGAGCACGAGCCCGGGGACGGCGAGCGGAAGCATCATCATGGCGTCCAAAATCACACGACCTCGGATTGTGCTGCGGACGACAACCCAAGCGATGGCGGTTCCCAAAATGAGATTGATGACGGTGGAACCCGTTGCGTAGATGAGACTGTTCTGGATGGAGGGAACGACGAGCGGGTGGCTGAGAGCTTCTCCGTAATAAGCGAGCGTAACGGATTCTGGGAAGATGCTGTTATACCAATCGTTTGATAGCGAGAGGAGAAAAACGCCAATGTGGGGGATGCAGGCGATAAAAATGACGCCGATAAAAAGGGAGGAAACCAGCCAACCTGTCCAAGATTGAAGGGGGCGGGCGATCATGTGCGCTTTGGGGCGTGGCGTGGTGCCGAACCCAGACCGACCGAGCACCATTCTGGAAAGGGTGAAAATGCCAGCGGAGATGAGAAGCATAATGGCGACCAGCGCGTAGGGCATGGGGTTTTGGTTGAGGTCTTTAATGCCATCAAAGACCTGAACCGAAGCAACGCGGGTAAAGTCAAAAACGAGGGGGACTCCCAGTTCAGTAAACGACCAAATAAACACGATGGCAGCACCCGCAAAAATGCCAGGCATGCAGAGTGGAAGCGTGATTTTGCGGAGTCGTCGCCACGGAGAGCATCCTAGGTTTTGCGCCGCTTGTTCCATCGCGGGGTCCAGATGGGAAAGGGCTGTGGAGATATTGATGTAGAGGATGGGGTAGAGGTGGAGGGCGTTCATGGCGATTACGCCCCAGAGGCGCCCTTCTCCCAGCCAGTCCATGGGATGGTTGGCGTTCATCAGTCCTAAATCGATCAGTAATGCGTTGAACGACCCGCAGACACCGAGGATTTGTTTAATTCCGACGGCCCCGACAAAAGGAGGCAACACGAGCGGGGCGAGAATTAAAATGGATAGGATTTTTTTTCCGGGGAAAACCCATCGGTGGGAGCACAGCGCGAGAGGTAGCGCGATAATGAGGGCGGCGAGCGTGCTTCCAAGCCCCATGAGGAGGGCATTTTTTAGTCCTTCAACGTATACTGGGTTTCTGAAAACTCCGAGCATGTAGTCGAGAGTGAACCCGCCCGATTCATTTTTAAAGGCGACGGCGAGCGTCATTCCGACCGGGTAGAGAAAAAAGACTCCAAAAATCGCAACGACGATGGCGGTGATGGTTATGGCGGTTGATTTTTTCATAACGATTACTCCCCTTTTTCGGCAAACTCTTCGGAGTGAGTGTAATTTTTCCTAAAAAAGTTCCCGAGTCGTGCCGCCATATTGACCGCTTGAATTTTACGTTTGTTGTGGAGCGTGTGCGTGATTCCTCCCATCGCATTTTGGTAGGAAACGACGGTTGTTTCATTAAATGTTTTTGTCGCGCGGGCGGGCATACCTGCGGCAGTGAGTTGTTTCCATGCGCTTTTTAGCTCGTTGTGAGAATCGAGACACATCACGCGGATGATAAACCGCAGGGCGGAGAACCCTTTGCCTGTCCATTCGCGTTGGTAAACGAAGTCGCCTGTCTGTTTGTATGGGTTTTCAGGATCGGTGAAATACTGGGTGTGCTCGGGTGTGTAAATATCGCGTCGGATGGGGAGTCGGCGGAGCGCGCGGTGTTTGGGACCGTTGGGGGTTCCGGGTTTGGCGTTCCAGAGCGCTTGTCCTTTTTCGGTGAGTAGGAAGGTGACAAAAGCTTGTGCGAGTTTGGGGTTGGGCGCGTTTTTAAAAACGGCAACGGGATCTGCGCTCATGGAGGTGCCTCCTTTGGGGGCGATCCAGTGGAGGCGCGATGAACCATCGGAGCGCTGAAGCATGGCCTCGTAGGTGCGTCCATAGTAATCGACGCACATGCCCGCTACGGCATCGCCTTGGGCGACATCGCGCGGGATTTTTGTGGAGCTATCGGTGAAATACCGCGCATTTGCGGAGATTCTTTGGATGAGGTTGAGCCCTTTGTCCCATCCTTCACTTCGTGTGCGCATGTCAAATTGCCATGGAGTTTCTCCGGGGAGGCGGGGAGCGGTGGACTTCACTTCGTGAATTTGCTGTTGGATCAGCATTTCAAATGCGCGGGCAACCGAACCGCTTTTGGTGGGGTCGGCAAGGGCGATTCCGCCGAAGTATTTGGGATCTGCGAGGTCGCTCCACTGGGTGGGTGGTTTGAGCCCACGGCGTTTTAGCGCATCTTCGTTGTAGCAGATGCCGAAACGCGACAGGCAAACGCCGACCCAGAGGTGGTCTTTGTCGAAATACCTCTCCCCAGAAAAGGTTTCAGGGATGGTTTTGGGCGTGAACCATTTGGGGTGCTGGGTGAAAACGTCCAGTTTGGCAAAACGGTTTTTCTTGGCTTGGTTCCTGAAGAGGTAGTCGCCGCCGCCAAATAAAATATCGATGCCGATATCGGAGTTTTTCGTGTTTTTGGCTGCGGCAAACCGGCTATCGAGCACCATGCGGATTTCTGCAGATCCGCCCGGAGCAAGCCAGTTGACATAAACTGTCTTCCCCGTTTTTTCTTTCCACCATGTTTGAAATGCTTCGCCAAATTCGCGGCGGATGGTTTCGTTGTGCGGGGTGATGATGTTAATCTGGCAGTCTGCCCCGTTAGCTCGCACGGATTTTATTTTCTGGGAATAGCCCAGAATCAATGGTGTGGCAACACAGGCGACGAGCGCGAGTGCGATGAACCACTGCTTATTAAACCGTGTTTTCATTAGGGTTTGAGGATGACAACGTCATCAGGATTGACACTGAAAATAATGGATTGTCCGATGGGGCGCATTTCGGTGGGGTTGAGTTCCATAACGTCCCAAAGTTGGTCGCCCTCGGCTCGGATGCTGTATTGCGCGTTGCTTCCAAGGTAGGTTCGTCCCTCAATCTTACCGGTTATTCGGTTTGTCGGGACTCCTGCGTGGTAGGGATGAAATGCTTCGGGGCGAATGGAGATGAGCACTTTTTCTCCTTCCGATGGGCGCCAGTTGGGGCAAGTAATGCGCCC
>CAZOWD010000211.1:0-3466 GCA_964583225.1 uncultured Verrucomicrobiales bacterium
ACGGAATCTTTTTCATACTCATCGGCATCGGCCCGCTCGTTTTGCGTTTTTCCGAGGTCGAGTTCACGGGTATCGAGATGGGAAAGTTCGCCGTATTCAGGATAGGAAGAAACGCTGAAATAGACGGAACCGTCATCGGATGCGTAGGCGTGACCTTTTTCGATAAGCGCCTCGA
This sequence comes from uncultured Verrucomicrobiales bacterium, assembly GCA_964583225.1. Taxonomy (GTDB): domain Bacteria; phylum Verrucomicrobiota; class Verrucomicrobiia; order Verrucomicrobiales; family Akkermansiaceae; genus Oceaniferula. The sequence continues at coordinate 176 of CAZOWD010000211.1, forward strand.
TCATTTTGATCTGGTGCGGAATGTGTTCGATTGCGCTGGGTTCAATATGAGGAGGGAGACACCCGAGCGCCTCGCAGTCAGCGTGAAACTTCTCAGTCCACTGCGCTGTAAATTCTTTAAGCGGAACTCCTTTGGCGGCGGAGTCGCGGATTGTTTTGTCATCAACGTCTGTGATGTTGCGGACGTGAAGTGTTGGCGTGCCCGAAGTTTCGAGAACTCGACGGAACACGTCGTGCATAACAAATGTGCGGAAGTTGCCAATGTGAGCAGGACCGTAAACGGTAGGGCCACAGCAGTAGAATCGATAGGTTTTCCCATCGATGGGTGAAAGGTCGCGAAGTTGACGGGTGAGTGTGTCGTAAAGTTGCATGAAAAAATGAGCTGTAATTTTGGCCTGCGGCGCGGACTGGATTTACTAGATTGTAACAAGATTTACAGAATTTTTTAAAGCTTTCTTGGCTGTTGAGTTTTAAAGGGCGTGGTGTTAGCTTGTCGCTGAGATGAATGGTGACGTAACGGTTTGGTGCAATGGTTCTTTTGTGAGAGCCGACGAGGTGAAGATTTCTCCTTTCGATCTTGGAGTAACCGTGGGGCTTGGAGTTTTTGAAACGCTGGTTGCTTACAATGGAAGCTTGTTTGCGTGGGATCGGCACTATGCGCGAATGGTGGCTGGAGCTGAAGTATTGGGGATCAATCGTTCCCATTTATTGAGCAAATCTGACTTGCAGGTGGTAATGGAAGACGTGGTGAAAGCAAACCATTTAACGGACGGCAGAGCCCGTGTGAGAGTATCGTTTAGCGGTGGATCTAATCCTTTTTCAGGTGGCGATTCGCCAGGAAATGTGATTGTGACGGCTGTTGCATTGCCTGAAGCTTTGCCTCATTCTTTAGCCTCCTTAGCATTGGTTGATTCCCCCTGTATGGAAGGCTCTGGGATGGCACGGGTGAAATCGGCATCATTTGTTCAGAACGTGTTAGCTTGGAGAGCAGCACAACGGATGGGCGCCGATGAAGCGGTTCGATTAAATACGAGCGGGTTTCTCTGTGAGGGGGCGATGTCGAACCTCTTTTTGGTGAAAGATCAAACCGTGATTACGCCATCCTTAGAAAGTGGTTGTTTAGCTGGAGTGACCCGAGAAATCGTTCTGGAGCTTTGTTCTGATCTAGGACTGAACGTTGTTGAGGATTTAGTGGAAGCTGACATCTTAAACGAAGCGGATGAAATTTTCATCACAAGCTCAGCCCGCGAGGTGCAAGCGGCAAAACTGATCAAAGCAAGCGAGAGCAATAACTCGATTACTCAAGCTGGGCCAATTACCCAGTTAATATCCAAAGCTTACAACGACGAGATTAAAAAGAAACTTGGGTTTCCGCGTTGAGGTAAAGCCATTCGATACATTCATCTAGGAGTTCTGTATCCATGGCGTGAACATCTTCTCCTTTTCCAATATCTTTTAGCAAAAGAACCGTCAGATGCCCGCCGAGGTGTTCGCGAAACTCTTCGAGTCCTTGATAAACGGAGCGCGCACCATCAGAATCTTTTAAGTGAAGAGACTCGTGCCAAATAGGCATCTTAAGCGTTTTTAAAACAGAGAGAATTTTTGTTACTGAATCTTCACTAAGTCGGCCCGTTTTCCACGAGTAAACAGAATCAAGCGCAACGCCCACGGCCACGGCTTCGGCGTGACTTAAGGTGAAGTTTGTAAGTTGCTCCATTTTGTGGGCTGCCCAGTGTCCAAAATCGAGGGGGCGACTACTTCCCGTTTCAAAAGGGTCTCCTCCGTAAGCAATATGGCTAGCATGGAGAAGTGCTGATCTCTCGACCGCTTCTTCCAAGGTGTGAGAGTGGAGATCGGCAAGTTTTTCGCTATTTTGTTCGATCCAAGAGAAAAATGAAGCGTCTTTGACTAAGGCCACTTTGACAGCTTCCACGATTCCAGCGCGCCGATCGACTTCTGGTTGGCCGTGAAGGAAAGCAAAGTCATTCACCACAGCGTAAGGAATGGAAAATGTGCCGAGAAAGTTTTTTTTGCCGTAGGCGTTGATTCCATTTTTCACACCAACTCCACTGTCGTCTTGGGCTAAAGTTGTGGTGGGGAAGCGAACAAAACGAATACCACGGTGTGCGGTGGCGGCTGCAAGACCAATGGCATCGAGATAAGCGCCCCCTCCAATGCAGAGGATGTAGGAATGACGATCGATCCCTTCGCGTTCGATAATGTCCCAAGCTTCTTGGAGCGTGGATGCGTCTCGTTTACAAGATTCACCGCCCGCTTGCACAATGGTTCCGTGAGATTTTATTCCAGGAATCCGATTAAGCGAGTCGTTGACTTGCGATTCTATTTGAGGGAATGCCATAACAACCCCCTCATCAATAAAAGCGAGCACCTTGGCGTGACCATTGGTTTCAAGAAGCTCGCCAAGGATTGGGTTATCCAGAGAAAAGGCATCGCGAGTGAAGCGGATTCGGTGGGTTGCTTGAATACGAATATCGAAATTTTTACCGTGCATGATATCTGTGGTGGATGCCCTAAGGTCGGCGAACTTTAGAAGAACTTATGAGATTTACCAAGTCTAATCTCTGAAGAGAAAAAATAGCTCGAACCTGCCAGAGTTTACTCTGGACAGCGCCAACGTGAGCGATGATGATTTGCGCCCCATGCGTGTTCGATTACTTACTTTATTAACTTTATTTCTGGCGATTGGTGCAACGATTGCGGCATCAGACTCTAATCATGTCATTCTCACAGGAGGGCCCGCGCTTCGCAAGTGGGAAAATTACCGGATTAAACGCGATCAGCACGACCGGTGGTGGGCCAATTTTATCAGAGCGTCGACATTGAGAATGGACGAAATAAGAAAGGCCTATGGTCCAGATTCTTCAATCACTTGGGTAGTTTATAAACACGCTTATGCGGCGCGGGGCGCAGAGGATGGCAAGCCATACGTTAAATGGATTAATGAGCTAGCACAAAGGAGACACGTTACTTTGCGCTGGGTAAACTCTGGAGATGAAGCGATCAAAGCCATCAACAAACACCCATCTCGCTCAGTAGTCACCTTTGATTATTTTGGTCATTCCAATAAATACTGTTTTCTTCTCGATTACAGTTCGCTGATTTCAGGGGCGTGTAAGGCGTGGATCCACCAAAACGATTTATCTAAACTGAGAAAGCGAATATTTACTCGCAATGCCCAATGTCAAAGTTGGGGATGTCACACCGCGGAAAGCATGAGCAGTGTATGGAAAAAGCAAACGGGCAAAAAACTTATCGGCGTTGTCGGAAAAAC
>CAZOWD010000212.1:0-1555 GCA_964583225.1 uncultured Verrucomicrobiales bacterium
ATGGGAAATGATTTTCAAGATATCGTTTCACGCTACAACCTTTTCAGTGGAGGAGGTGCGATGCCACCTCTTTGGGGGCTTGGGTTTTGGTATCGAACCCCAGCCGACTATACGGCCAACCAAGTTAATGCGGATGTGGCTGCCTTTAAGAAAAAGGGAGTTCCGCTTGATGTTGTAGGACTTGAGCCAGGATGGCAAAGCAAATCTTACCCCTGCACCTTTGAGTGGCAAACCAAACGTTTCCCCGACCCAAAAGCCTTTAGCCAAGGGCTTCTCAAACAAGGTGTTCGCCTCAATCTCTGGGAAAACCCCTATGTTTCTAAACATTCGCGTATTTTTAAAGATCTCTACCCGTTGTCGGGATCACATACCGTTTGGCTTGGGATTGTTCCCGATTATACCATCCCAAAAGCGCAAGAAATCCTCGTAGCACAACATAAAAAAGATCACTTCGATATTGGAATTTCTGGATATAAAATTGATGAAGTGGATGGGTTTGACCAGTGGCTCTGGCCAGAACATGCTACTTTTCCATCGGGCACCTCGGCAGAATCGATGCGTCAGACTTACGGAATGCTTTGGCAAAAGATGATTTATGAAAAACTTTTCCACGCAAACAACCAACGGACGTATGGTCAGATTCGCTCCAGCAACGGAGCGGCATCACACTCACCTTTTGTGATCTATTCAGACTCTTATTCACATCAAGCCTACCTCACAGGCATGTCATCGTCGAGCCTCTGTGGCATCCTTTGGACTCCAGAAGTCCGCAAGGCCGACAGCGATCGCGAGTGGCTCAACCGGATGCACACGGTGTGTTTCTCTCCGCTTGCCCAACTCAATGCTTGGGCCAGTGGCACAAAACCATGGCAGTTCCCCTCGGTATCCGATGCTGTAAATCGGACCATTCATTTGCGGATGCAACTTCTACCTTACCTCTACACCGCCTTTTATCGATATAACAGCGCAGGCGTGCCTCCGATCCGAGCCATGCTCTTAGAAACAGGGAACGTTACTACTCAAGGAGCTAAGAAAAAAGTTAAACTCGATGGAGTAAAAAATCCATATGGCGATGGTGAGTTTATTACAGCGAAAGAGGACAATTCGATGTTTATGTTTGGGCCAGATATTTTGGTGGCCCCCTTCATCAACAATCAAACCTCTCGGTCGGTGCAACTCCCCAAAGGGAATTGGTATAATTTCTACACAGGAAAACTGGTAGGAAACGGCACAAAAATTCAAATAACAGCCAAAAACTTCAACGATCTCCCCCCTCTTTTTGTAAAAGAGGGGGCCGTAATTCCCATGTTAAAAAAAGCGGTCGAAAACACGAGGGAAATGAAAGGTTCTACAATCGAACTTCGCCACTACGGTCAAAAAGAAGGTTCTTGTTTCCTCTACGAAGATGACGGCAACACCTTTAATTATGAAAAAGGTGAATTCCGCCTTCGCAAATTTTCCGTCAATTCACAAGGGGTGAAAAAAGAAACGGTTCTCAAAAAATCCGCGCCAGCTTTTTATGGGAAGGTGACATTCCGTCAAATGGGAGAGTGAT
>CAZOWD010000212.1:1655-3458 GCA_964583225.1 uncultured Verrucomicrobiales bacterium
ATCCAAATAAGAAACAAATTCTCCAAACGGGACGTCATGTAGTTGGCGTTCCGTTTTTTGATTGTAAAAAAATAACAAGATTTTAAGCACTTTGTGCCATGTTGAGACTTATTCTATTTCTTATTTGTGTTGTAGCTTCTTTGGACGCTTCAGGTGCCACCAAGAAGCAACCTAACTTATTACTCATTGTTGCTGATGATATGGGTTATGGGGATCTTTCCTGTTACGGTTCGAAGCAAATTAAAACTCCCAACCTTGATGCGTTAGCGGCTCATGGTGTGAGGTGCACGGACGGTTATGTGTCGGCCAATGTGTGTTCTCCTTCTCGTGCAGGTTTGATGACTGGCCGTTCAGGTTCTCGGTTTGGTTATGAGCATAACCTTTATGAGCCAGAATCTATATTGCCTGGATTTGCGGGTGTGCCACTCGATGAGCCACTTATTTCGGATCGCTTGAAAGCTCTCGGGTATCGGACTGGGATTATAGGCAAATGGCATTTGGGTTCCAGTGTCCCAGCGCATCACCCCAACGAGCGTGGGTTTGATTTCTTTTTTGGAATGTTGGGTGGAGGGCATCATTATTTTCCAACCGTAAAAAATAACTCTCTCCTTTTTAATCATGAAAAACCAAAGGAAATCCGCACGCCATATCTTACGGATTGGTTTACGCTTGAAGCCATCGATTTTATCAAGGGAGTGGGAAAAGCGGCGACAGATCATCCCGAGAAGCCATGGTTCCTTTATCTCTCATACAATACGCCACACTCTCCTATGCAGGCGAAAAAAGAAGATATTGAGGCGTTTTCTCACATTCACAATAAAACAAGACGTATTTACTGTGCCATGCAACATTGTATGGATCAGAACATCGGAAAAGTTATCGCGACCTTGAAGGAGCAGAAGCAATTTGAAAATACGTTGATCGTTTTTATCTCCGACAATGGGGGGTCGGTGGAAGTGAGCCATGCAGTGAATGCTCCTTTGCGGGGGACTAAAGGAACATTTCTTGAGGGAGGAATTCGCGTTCCTACTATCTACCATTGGCCCAGACATTTAGAAGGAGGAAGGGTTTACACTCAGCCTATCATTTCTACTGATATTCAAGCTACGATGATTGCTGCCGCTGGAGGAACTCCACCAACACCGGGAGTTCGCACACCTCGGAAAGGACGTAGCAAAAAAAATGCACCGATTTATGATGGGGTGAACCTGTTGCCTTACTTGCAAGGTGAAATCAACAAAGCTCCACACGATGCGCTCTATTGGCGTTCGGCGTTGAGAGGGAAAGCGATTCGCGAAGGGGATTGGAAATTGTTGTGTCCGAATAGTGAACGCATTCAGTTGTATAACCTCAAGGATGATGTGGGTGAAATGCACAACGTGATTGATCAACATCCAAAGTTGGCAAATCACTTGATTCAAAAAATGGTCGATTGGGAGGTGACTTTGGAAAGGAATCCGTTGTTTATGTCGGATCCATATTGGGGCGGGTATAACCGGAGCTTGTATCAAAAGACCTACAGTCTCACCCAACCGGAACCAGACGACACCGAAGATATTTGGGCGTTTAAAGCACCTTAAAAATAAAGAGCCTGAAGCAAGGCGTTAACATGAAGCGGTTCCCCCCTTATAGCGGTGGAGACCGCTTTTTAGTGTTCGGGTCTGTGAAGTGCGTTTAAAAATCTGTAATAGGGTCATCGTTATCAAGACGAAGACTTTTCCCCATGTGCCAACGGCACAACCCATACGAGCCTAACCCAAGTTTCCCTTTGAAGGCTGTGAACCCTTGTAAAACAAGGGTTCT
>CAZOWD010000213.1:0-3433 GCA_964583225.1 uncultured Verrucomicrobiales bacterium
CTTTTTTATAAGCAAGATATGCTATGTTTTAGAGAAAACGTGCAGAGCCAAAGTTTAAGGTTTCCTCTAGCTTGCGCCGCCTTCTTAAAAAGGATTTGAAAACGATCGTTTTGGGGAGGAGGGAAACAAAAAATCAAACCGATGAAAAAGACAACTTTTACACTAGCTCTTGGATCTTTGATCTCAGTTGCGCCGTTATTTGGCCACGTTGCAGATTTTAATTTAAAACCTATCAATGATACCATGCCTGGCACTTTGTATGGGCATGTGAGGTATTTAGGAATGTATCGGGATTACGAGGGGAAGGGGTATGGTCAAAATTCAACTTTAGGCGTGATGCTCGGGTATGCTTCGGATCGCTGGAATGGATTTGATTTTGGAATGAGTTACGATTATTCGTTCACGTTGGATGATGGTGGAAAAACCGATTTGTTGGCCAACGATGATGTGCACGTTTTGAATGAGGCTTGGCTCCGTTATCATTTTGAGCCGTTTGGTTTGGAAAAAACTGAGTTGATGGCTGGTCGGAAAATCACGAACGATTCTGTATTTCAAAAGGCTGATTTTCGACAGTCGCCTCGCTCGGTCGAATCCGTTCAGCTTAAAATGGATGAGTTTGAAAATTTTAAAATCACTCTGGGGCACGCGCTGAAAATGAGTAACTGGGTCTCGGTGGGGGATCGTTGGGACTTTAATGATTTTGGCGATGTTTTTGGTGTTGGATACGACACAGACGGTGTAACTTGGGGGGAAGTTGTTTATACGGGAATGGCTGGAGTGACTGCGACGGTGTTTGATGCGTATGCATGGGATGTTGCCAACTTGATCGGAACGAAGGTGCAGTATGATTTTTGTGATGAAGCATCGGTGATTGCTTATTACCGCCATGAGGGAGATGTGGGACGAGCTTCGACGAGGACCTCGGACGCTTATGGTTTGTCGTATAGGCAACGCGTGAAAGGGGTGACTTTAGAGCCTGGGTATTTTTCTGTGCATGGAAGCACCCTTCGGTTTGATGCCGTAACAACAGGTATAGATCATCCGTTAGGTTCATTGATGATGATTGTCGCTAAACCGTTCGAGGGCGGTGCTGAGACTGCTTTTATCAAAGCGACTACGAAGGTGGACAAAACATCTCTGTATTTGTTGTATAACCATACTTGGCACAGGCAATTGGACTACAACGCGCAGGAGTTAAATATGGTGGTTTCGCATCCGTTTACTGACGCTTTTACAGCTTCTGTGAAGGCGGGTGTGGGGTATCAGGATGGTAAAGAAGGGATGATAAATAAGACCTTCAGTGATATTCGTTTGTTGCTGACCTATTCGTTTTAATGGTTGCGCTTCCCTAGTTGTAATTTTTAGAGAGATTCTGAAGTGGTATTTGACCTTTTCTTAGGATGCGGGTATTCCTTCCCGCATGAACGAAGTTGATGCAGCTGGAAAGATTCTAAAAACAATGCTGGGGAAGCTCGGGTTCGATGTTGAACTTGAGGTGACGGATAATGAAGATGGTCCTTGTCTGAATATTCTTTCAGAGCACTCGAAAATTTTGATTGGTAAAGAGGGCGATCGCTTGGAGGATCTTCAGTATTTAACCAATCGCGTTTTAATCAAATATTATCCAGACGCTCCAAGAATCAGAGTGGATTGTGATCATTACCGAGCTCAAAAAGAACAGAAGCTATTAGAGAAGGTTCGTCAAATTGCAAGAATCGTGCTTGAAAGCGGAGAGCCTAAGAAGTTGAAGCCGTTGAATGCTTATTACCGGCGGCTTGCATACAATGCGCTTTCTGAAATTGAAGGGGTTCAAGCGAGCTCTCCTAGCGGAAATTCTCGTTACAAGCGAATTTTGATCGAGAAATCTCCTGAATCTCTCTAGCCTGATGTCTTCTCCTCGAATAGAAATAGCAGATATTATTTTGCCGCTTGATCGGTCTGAGGATAAGAATGCTTGGCGAAAAAAAATGGCGCGAAAACTCCGCGTTCATCCCAAGCAAATTAGGCAAATGCGCCTGCAGAAGCATTCGATTGATGCGCGCAAAAAAGACCTAAAGGTGCAACTTCGTATTGAGGTGGGGGTTGATATGGACTTGCCTCCCGAACCTGAATATCGAGCGGAGTATCCTTTGGTTTCTGAATCGGCTCCTCGCTTGATCATTGTGGGGAGTGGCCCCGCTGGAATGTTTGCCGCCTTGCGTGCGATTGAGTTGGGGTGGCGCCCTATCGTTCTGGAGCGCGGAAAAGATGTATCTGCTCGGCGTTTTGATTTGGCTCCTATTTTGCGAGAAGGTCGAGTGATTGAAGATTCCAATTATTGTTTTGGAGAAGGTGGCGCGGGCACATTTTCCGATGGGAAACTTTACACTCGTGCGACGAAGCGTGGGCCCGTGCGGGATGTGTATGAAACTTTTGTAGCTCATGGCGCCCCTCGAAAAATTCTCACGGATGCCCATCCGCATATCGGATCCAACTTATTACCGAATGTAGTGAAGGCGATTCGAGAGAGTATTCTTAAGGCTGGAGGCGAGGTGTATTTTGGTGCGAAAGTTACTGAGTTTCTCAAAAACGAGGACGGAACAAGAGTTCAAGGGGTGGCGACGGCGGACGGTCGGGAATTTACAGGTAAAGCTGTGATTTTAGCGACGGGTCATAGCGCGCGTGATATTTATAAAAAATTGGCGGATGAGCAGATTCTTATGGAGAAGAAAGCTTTTGCTGTGGGAGTCCGGATTGAGCACCCACAACCGCTGATTGATAGTATTCAGTATCATTTTCCTCGAGGCACGGAGCGTCCCAAAATATTACCAGCGGCTCGGTATCGGCTCGCGTGTAAAATAGGCGGACGGGGGGTGCATTCATTTTGTATGTGTCCGGGCGGATTTATTGTGCCAGCCGCAACAGAAAATGACGAGGTTGTGGTGAACGGGATGTCTTTAGCGCGGCGCGATTCTCCATTTGCGAACAGCGGGTTAGTGGTCGGCGTTGAGCCAGAAGATACAGCATCGTTTGATCGTGAGCATGGAATTTTATCGGGGATTGCGTTTCAAAAATCTTTGGAGGTGTTAGCTTCAAAAGTTGGCGGAGGAATGCAAAAGGCACCTGGGCAGAGAGTGACTGATTTTTTATCGGGCAAAATATCTGCGAGCTTGGCGAAAACAAGTTATTTCCCAGGGGTGACTTCGGCTCCTTTGCACGAGATTATGCCTGAGTTTATTCGGACGAGAATGCAAACTGGGCTGAAGAAATTTGGTCGCGAAATGAAAGGTTATGTCACAGAAGAAGCAGGACTTCTTGGGTTTGAAACCCGCACAAGCAGTCCGCTCCGAATCCCACGCAACGAAAGCGATCTTCAGCACCCCGAACTTCAAGGGCTTTATCCCTGTGGGGAAGGTGCAGGTTATGCGGGAGGCATTATTTCAGCCGCTATCGA
>CAZOWD010000214.1:0-3414 GCA_964583225.1 uncultured Verrucomicrobiales bacterium
TATTTGTGGTGGGCTCGCGTGTTTGCTCCAACCGATCCGTCTATAGTTCGGAGGTGTTTTCAGAAGGCTTTGCAAGCTCAACCGATTAATTATGAGGCGTGGCAGGCATATGGCGATTGGTTAAGTTCTCAGAAAGGAAACAACATAGCGGAATGGAGAAAGTTTCATTCTTTTGCGATTAAATCGTTTTCGGATTATCCTGAGGTTGCGTGGATGCTTATCAAAAAATACGCCTATCCTCACCTTCTTAAAAATCTCTCGGTGTCTGATAAAATGCGATTGATGGGTGAATTTCATAAGTCGATTTTGCAATGGGGACCCAATCGCTGGGATTTTGAACGCGCTCTTACTGCGCAAGTGAAGTTGATCGGAGGAACGCGTGATGATGAATTTACTTTTTTTCAGGGTGTTCTTCGCGAGCATAAAAAATCGCCCGCTTACTCAGGGGCTACATTGAGGTGGGCTGAGGCGCGTTTTAAGAAATCTTTAGATGAGCGAAAACGTTTTATCGTGATTGCTACTCGTATCATGGCTTCTGAAACTTCTGAGGATGGAAAAAATCCTCTCTACAGAATGGCTAGTCAGATAATTTTAGATGCTGAAAAAAATAAAGATCCTGACGCTTTCGCTTTAGCTGGAAGTATGCTGAAGCAAATTCATCCAGCTCAGAAGAAAAAAGTAAAACCTGCCTTTTCTGGTGAATTGTTATCGGATGGAGCGTTTGTGCGCACAAGTGGCACATGCGGATATGACACTCCATGGAAACATTATTTTTTACCATCCAATGAATCTGGATTTTTCCATACCCCTCGCCAGATGAATCCTTGGGTTGAACTAACCTTAAAGCAGTTTGGGGTGATTAGAGGAATTGAAGTGGTGAATTGGACTCGATTTCGTAGCCGTGCTGTTCCTCTCAAAGTAGAGGTTTCAGAGGATGGTAAAACTTGGACTGAGATCGCCTTGTTGAAAAAGCCACAAGCTGTTTGGAAAATTGATTTGAAAGGGAAAAATATTAGGGCTCGCCATATCCGCCTAACCAAGCAGGGTAATGATTTTTTGCATCTCAACAATGTTCGCGTTTATGGAAAGCGTAGAAGTTAAAAAGCAACGCTCAACTCAATCAACCTTATGCGTTTTTTAATGATTCTTATTAATCTTTTAATTGTTCCTATAGTTATGGGAACTCCTCAATCCGCAAAGTCGTGGAAAGAGGCCATTGCTTTAGCACAAAAATCTCATAGCAGTATTTTATTGTTTGTTCACGGAAGCGATTGGAATCGCTTGGGCGAAAAGTTTAGGGTTAAAATTTGGGAAAAAGAAAATTTTCAAAGTCAGTTGGGAGATGATCTGGTAATGTTAGGAGTCGATTTTTTAGAATCGCCCGATCAAAAACAGAAAAAGTCTTTTGAGTCGGCCACGAAAGGCTTAAAAATAAAATTCAGGTCTTACCCCGTTTTGGCATTATATGATTCTTCAGGAAAAATGTATGCTAGTTGGTTGGGGGCTGATTTTCCTCTTATGACTTCTCAAACTGTCGCTCTGATTACGCATGAGATGGATCAGAAGAAAAAGCAAGATGCCTATTTAGAAGAAGCGAAACAACTAAAGGGGGTAAAAAAAGCGCAGGCGCTTTATCTTGCTGCTGAAGCTCAATCGGGAAAACGAACCGAGATTATAAAGCTATTGAAAATTTGCGATCCGGATAATAAGTCAGGCTATCTTAGCTTGTTAGAGTTTGATGGAAGGAAAGCTCTGAAACACGCAAATAGTTTAGTGAAGAAAAAAAAGTTTGCTGAAGCTATTGCTTGGCTCGATGCACAATGGGCTCAACCCAAACTAAATACGGAACAAAAACAATGGATTTTGGCAGCCAAAGGAAATGTTTATCGTCGTTGGGGGACAGGGCATCTTAGAGAGATGGATCAAGCGTTTATGGCCGCATATCGATTAGATCCTGAAAGCATTGTGGGGAAAGCTTGTTTTCGTTTGAATCAGAAATTTTCTCCAGAGCGATCGCCTAAAAAGTGATTGGTCGAAGTGAGTCATTTTAGCTGAAAAATCGAGTTTGTTTTTTCTGCATACCTCAAAATGAGGAGTTGCAGGGGCGGTGGATTGATTTATAGTTTGCGTAGTTAATCATTGAGCATAACAAATTATGGAACCATTTCCCCATCAATACACGGTCAGCGCATCGAGCGAATCTACTTCATTAATCAAGGTTTCTTCTGTTGGGATGCCCGATTTAATCACAGGTCCACCCAAAGAATTTGGAGGCACGGGCGAGGAGTGGTCGCCTGAGGATCTTCTCGTGGCTTCTGTGGTGGATTGTTATATTTTATCGTTCAAAGCGGTGGCTAAGGCTTCTCGTTTGGACTGGATTTCGATCGAGTGTAATGCGGTAGGCACGCTGGATAAAGTGGATCGTCTTCCACAATTCACCGCATTTAAGATCAATGCAAAGCTTGTGATCCCTGCGGGTGCTGATGAAAAAGTTTTAGCCAAAGCGGAACGACTTTTAGAAAAAGCTGAAGCGATTTGCTTGATTACAAACTCACTCAAAGCCGATTCAGAATTGACGTTTGAGATTGAGCGGAAGTGATTTTTTTCTCGGTAAGTCACGATTCGTTTGCATTGTTTCTTGATTCTTTGCTTCTCATCTACTGAGTTTTGCCCTAGAAAGAATCTTCTTATGAAAAGCGTTATTGTAGCCATTGATTTCTCTTGCACCACTCAACCAGTCATTGAGGAGGGTGTAAAACTAGCAAAAGCCTTGGGCTTAGGAATTCATCTCATCCATGTGGTGAAGGAGGAACCCTCGATGGCTGCTTATGGATTTGCTTCGGAAGCTTACCCTGAAGCAACGCGCTTGTTGCGGGAGGCAGTATTCCGCAGTAAGGATCAACTCAAAGAATTAGCGGAGAAGATCGATCTCGAAGAGGTGCATCACACGGTATTAAAAGGATCCCGTGTGGAGTTGATTATTCAATACGCCAAAGAAAATGATGCTTGTTACATTGTTTTGGGTTCCCACGGAAACCATTTTGTGAAATCGATGTTACTTGGTGATTTGGCTAAAAAAATCGTAAAGATGTCGGAGATTCCGATGCTGATCGTTCCCTTTAATCCGTAAAACAAAACGGACGGTTCAGAATAGAGCGCTTATTTTTCCGAGAACGTTGAGCGTGATTACATACTCATGGCATCCATGTCGAAGATGATAGTAACGTCTTCTGGCGGTGGTGTTTGAGCGAGAACGGCGGTCACATGCTTGGAAAGTTGACGAGCATTGGCTCCTAACATCATGAGTTGGAATCGGAACTGACCATGGGCGCGCGTGAGTGATGACGGGAGAGGATCGTTGAGGATGATGCTCTCTGGAAGATTTTTTTTGAGGCGTTGGTGGAGGTTTTCAAG
>CAZOWD010000215.1:0-3413 GCA_964583225.1 uncultured Verrucomicrobiales bacterium
AGGAGATTTCCTGAAAACTCAGAAAAATGACTGTAAAACCTGCCCGTTTTGTGGTCAAAGACCCGCGCAGCAAGGCTGATACCCTTTTTTATTAACGGTTTTCGTAAATTTTTCATTTTTTAATTCCATGAACGTCTCACTCAATTGGCTCAACGATCATCTCGATCTTTCCGGTTATTCTCTTCAACAAATCGACGATTTACTCACCTTTGCCGGTGTGGAGGTCGAGGGGATTCAGCAACAGGGCATTCCATCCGACCTCATTGTGGTTGCTCAAGTGAAGTCTGCCGAACAGCACCCCAATGCGGATCGACTCAAGGTCTGTCAGGTGGATGCCGGTGAAGGCGAACTGCGCCAGATCGTTTGTGGTGCTCAGAACTATAAGGTGGGGGATAAGGTCCCTTGTGCGCTTCCGGGCGCCGACCTCGGAGGTGGTTTTGTGATTAAAGAGGGAAAACTCCGTGGTGTGGCATCGCTCGGAATGCTTTGTGGCGCGAGCGAAATCGGAATGACCGATGAAGAGGACGGATTGATGATTTTGCCAGCCGATGCCGAAATCGGCAAAAAACTGCAAGACATGTATGAGGCTGACACTATCATTGAGGTTGAGGTCACGCCAAACCGTCCCGACCTTTTATCCCACACTGGGATGGCTCGCGAGTTGGGAGCATTGGCGGGGATCGAGCGCAAGCCAATGGATCTCGGTAAGCCAAATCCAACGGTGAGCTGCGATCATGTGGTGAAAATCTCGGCGCAGGACGCTTGTCCGTTTTACTCCGCTGTAAAAATTTCAGGCGTGACGGTGAAAGAGTCTCCCGTTTGGTTGAAAACCAAGCTCGAAGCTATCGGCCTCCGCCCCATCAACAACATCGTGGACATCACAAACTACGTGTTGCACGAGCTCGGGCATCCGCTTCACGCATTTGATGATTCCAAAGTATCTGTGCCTATCGATGTGCGCATGGCTACCGAGGGCGAAACATTTAAAGCGCTCGATGAGGAAACTTACACGTTGACCCCAGATGATGTGGTTATTTCTGATGCCTCTGGATCTGTTTTGGCGTTAGGTGGAATTATGGGGGGCGCTGAGAGTGGCGTGACCGAGTCCACCACGGATATTATTTTGGAATCGGCTTATTTTACTCCTTCGGGCATTCGCCGCACTTCGCGCCGACTCGCTCTTAGCTCGGATTCTTCATACCGATTTGAGCGTGGAACGGACCCGCAGGCTGCGCTTGTGGCTGCCAATTTTGCCGCCAAGTTGATTGTCGAAATCGCAGGAGGCACGATTGCTGGAGAAACTTGCACCGCTGGTGAGCCACCTGTGCTCACGGGGGAAGTTACTTTAGACGCTGCAAAATTGGATCAACTCATGGGAGGTTCCATTACTTTGGAAGAGGCTGAGGGAATCCTTACGCGTCTCGGGTTGACAAAAAAAGATGCAGAAGGAAGCGTTTGGGACGTGCCTAGTTTCCGATTGGATCTTGGTCGCCATATCGATCTCGTTGAGGAAATTGCACGCGTGCATGGCCTAGACAAAGTGCCTTCGCGCTTTGCCGGCACTTTTGTGCAGGAAAGTGATGTGGATGCTGCGTATGATTACCAAATGGGAGTCCGCCAGCGCCTTGCAGCTCTTGGATTTTTTGAAACGCAGACAATTAAACTTATCGCAGAAAGCTCAACCGACCTCATGGTGGCTCAGATGGACACCGCGCTTCCAATCCGTCCGCTCCAAGATGGCGATATGATCCGCGTTGCTTTGCCTCTGAGTGAAGATCATGCGGTGATGCGTCCTTCGCTTACGCCAGGGCTTGTGGCTACTGCTGCGCGAAACATCCGCCAAGGTGCAAAATCGCTGCTGTTTTTCGAAATTGGTCGTCAGTTCCGCAATGCGGGCGGTGGCAAGGCCAAGGACATTGAATCAGATTCCATCGCGTTTCTCATGGGAGGCTCCGCTCGCCCAGCTTCGTGGTCAGGCAAGTCACCTATGATCGATGCTTTTGACGTGAAGGCTGTTCTTTCCGCTCTTTTGCCACAAGCGGATATTCAGTTTAACCCACGTAAGCGCGATGGGTTTATCCTAGCTGCCGATGTCATGGCTGATGGCAAACCGATTGGTGCTTTTGCACAGCTTTCTCCAGCCAAGTGCCGCGATCTTGGAGCGGATTCGCCGATTTATCTTGTCGAGCTCGATGCCAAGAAATGCCAATCGCTTGCGACGGGAACGGCTCAAGTGGACGAGCTTCCGCAGTTTCCTGGATCGAGCCGGGACGCCGCCATGGAGGCTCCTATTTCTCTCGCAAATGCGGACATTGAAAAAGCGATTAAAAAGCACAACGAGATGTTGCTTGCTAGTTACGCGTGCTTCGATCTGTTTTCCGATCCTACGGGCGAGAAGATGCCCGCAGATAAAAAATCCATCGCTTACACCTTCCTCTACCGCTCTCCTGAGCGCACGTTGAAGGCCAAAGACGTGGATAAAGCGCATCAGCGTTTGCTCGATCATCTCGCTAAAACTCTTCCGATCTCGTTCCGTTAATCGCTGAGTCAGCACCATCTTTATTTTTTATAACTCATTTACACCATTCATCCATGAAACAGGAAATTGAAACCATTCAGGCCGATGCTCTTGCTGCGATTGCTGCTGCGGGCGATGAAAAATCGCTCGACGATGCACGCGTTGCCTTCCTCGGCAAAAAAGGTAAGTTAACGGCCGCTTCCGCTGGCATGCGCCACCTTTCTAACGAGGAAAAACCCGTCATCGGGCAACTGCTCAACGTGGCGCGTAACGCGATCACTTCCGCCATCGAAGCCAAACAATCAGTGCTCCGCGATGAGGCCGACCGCAAGTCCGTGGAAGGAATCGACCTGACGTTGCCTGCTCGCGACATTTCCGTGGGGGCTATTCACCCTATTTCTCAAGTGAAAGACAAAGCCATCCAGACTTTGCGTCGTATGGGGTTTGCTTTGGCTGAGGGACCTGAGATTGAAACGGAGTTTCATTGCTTCGACGCATTGAATACGCCCGAAGATCACCCAGCCCGTAACGAGAAAGATACATTTTACTTTGATAGCGGGAAGTTGCTCCGCACTCACACCTCGAGCGTGCAAATCCGCACGATGGAAAAAGCAACACCGCCTGTGCGTATCATTGCACCTGGGTCGGCCTACCGTCGGGATGAGATCGATGCGACTCACCTCTCCGTGTTTAACCAGCTTGAGGGATTGTATGTGGATACGGACGTCTCGCTCGGAGACCTCAAAGGGACACTGGAGTTTTTCCTTCGTTCCATGTTTGGCGAAAATACGGAGGTGCGTTTCCGCCCTCACTTTTTCCCGTTTACCGAGCCAAGTTTCGAGATCGATATTAAACTTCACGCCAAAGGGCAGGAGCCTAAATGGATTGAGATCGC
>CAZOWD010000216.1:0-3378 GCA_964583225.1 uncultured Verrucomicrobiales bacterium
GCTCTTGCCCGAGGCTTATATGGATTGTGCTTTCAGCACAAGAAGACGGTTCCCTAATTCCGTGGGGTGAGGTTAATCGTTTTTGAGCACGCGGATGAATGCGTCTTGGGGGATGTTGACGCGTCCGATGGCTTTCATTTTTGCTTTTCCCTTTTTCTGTTTCTCGAGCAGTTTGCGTTTTCGTGAGATATCACCACCGTAACATTTAGCGGTCACGTTTTTCCGCATGGCGGAGATGGATTCGCGGGCAATGATTTTTCCTCCGATGGCGGCCTGAATGGCAACGACAAAAAGCTGAGTCGGGATGACGTCTTTGAGCTTTTTGCAGAGCTGTCGACCGTAAGGAGCGGCTTTGTCGCGGTGAACGATGGAGGCAAAGGCATCGACGGGTTCTCCCGCGATGAGGATTTCCATTTTAACGAGCTTGCCAGGTCTGTAACCTGCGTGTTCGTAGTCCATCGATCCATAACCTCGGGTCATGGATTTGAGTTTGTCGTTAAAGTCGATGAGGATTTCGGAGAGCGGGAGCGTGCAGGTGAGCATGACGCGTGTTTCATCGATCGTTTCGGTGTTTTCGACCTCTCCGCGTTTGTCCATGACCAGTTGCATGACATCGCCGATATACTCGCCAGGAATCATGATGAAGAGGCGAACGATGGGCTCGCGGATTTCTTGAATCTCTTGCGCTTCGGGAAGCATACATGGGTTGTCGATGAGGAGTTCTTCGCCATCGGTTTTTGTGACTTCATAAATCACGGATGGGTAGGTGGAAATAATGTCCATGTTGAACTCCCGACGGAGACGTTCTTGGATGATTTCCATGTGGAGCAGACCGAGGAATCCGCAACGGAAGCCAAATCCGAGAGCCACGGAGGATTCGGATTGCCACGTGAATGCTGCGTCGTTGATTTGGAGTTTCCCCATGGCGAGTTTTAGCGCCTCAAAATCTGAAGAATCAACGGGGTAGATGCCTGAAAATACCATAGGTTGGATTTCTTTAAATCCAGGCAGAGGTTCGGGGCATGGGTTTGCGTTATCCGTGATGGTGTCGCCGATTTTAACTTCATCGGAAGACTTCATGTTGGCGATCACGTAACCCACATCGCCCTCTTTGAGTTCATCGCGTTTTTCCATTTTGGGGGTGAAAACGCCGACTTCTTTGACGTCGTAGGTTTTAGGTGTGTGGAAAAGTTTGATGCGGGTGCCACGTTTGATCGTTCCAGAAACGACTCGAACGTAGGAGACCACGCCACGGAAGTTATCATAGAGCGAGTCGAAAACGGAGGCGCGGAGGAGACCGTCCTCTGATTTGTCCGGTGCGGGGATACGTTCGACGATCGCTTCAAGGATGTCTTCGATTCCGATTCCGTTTTTTGCGGAGGCGTGGATTGCTTCTTCTGCTGGGATGCAAATGATGTCCTCGAGCTGCTTGTTGACTTTGGGTAAATCGCAAGAAGGGAGATCGATTTTGTTAATGACGGGGATGATGGCGAGTTTTTGCTCGTTTGCCAGATGGAGGTTTGCCATCGTTTGTGCTTCTACGCCTTGGGCGGCATCGACGATGAGCAGGGCGCCTTCGCATGCAGCGAGCGAGCGTGAGACCTCGTAGGAGAAGTCAACGTGTCCTGGGGTGTCTAGGAGGTTGAGTTGGTAAGTTTTTCCGTCTTTGGCTTTGTAAGCCATGGTGACGGGGTGAGATTTGATGGTGATACCGCGCTCGCGCTCAAGATCCATGGAATCGAGATGCTGATCTTGCTGTTCGCGTTGAGCGATGGTTTGAGTGAACTCAAGAAGTCGGTCGGAAAGAGTCGTTTTTCCGTGGTCGATATGAGCGATGATGGAAAAGTTACGAGTGAGAGAAGGGTCGTTTGTCATGGGGTGACTGGTGAAATGGTTGATGGTTCAAATGAAGAGGGGAACGGTGAAGTTACCCTTTGATTTCCATGAGCATTTGCGTGTTATTGGGGAATTTTTTGAGGAAAAAGAGGAGACGTTCCATGGCTTCTTCTGGCCGGTGACCTGCTAGGCCTCGGCGGATGAGGTTGATTTTTGTGAGTAAGTGATCTGCCATGATCAGTTCTTCGCGTCTTGTTCCCGACTTAAATATATCCACGGCGGGGTAGATGTATTGTTCGGCAATTCGGCGGTCAAGCATGAGTTCCATATTCCCAGTTCCTTTAAACTCTTGGAAAATGGCTTCGTCGGCGCGGGAGTTGGTTTGAATGAGTGCCGTGGCGAGGATGGTGAGCGAGCCTGCAGTGCGGGTGTTGCGGGCTGCAGCAAAGATGCGACGTGGCATTTCTAGTGCTCCAGCGACAATTCCTCCGCTCTGGTAGCCTCGGTTTTTACCTCGTTTTTGGCGATGGTTGGTTTGACCGCTCCCGTTGTTGTAGGCGCGGGCAAGTCGAGTGATGGAATCCATGAGAATCAGAACGTCTTTGTCCGCCTCAACGAGACGTTTAGCGCGTTCGATGCAGAGTTCTGCGATACGGGCATGGTTGCGTGCGGGGTCATCGTTTGAACTGGCGTAGATTTCTGCGTTGGGCAGCATCCTGCGAAATTCGGTAACTTCCTCGGGACGTTCATCGATCAAGAGAATGATAAGGTGAATGGAATCATCATATTTTTCCTGAATGGCCTCGGCCATGTGTAGAAGAAGGGTGGTTTTACCACTGCGGGGAGGGGAAACGATGAGTCCGCGCTGGCCTCGTCCCACGGGCGCTATGATGTCGAGCACGCGCGTGGTGAATCGGTCAGGCGTGGTTTCAAAGGCGATGCGCCGTGTTGGGTTGATCGCTTTGAGTTCTTCAAAGTGGGGGAGTTTGAATGCCTCCTCTGGGGTGAGGTCGTTGATGGTTTCAATTTTTGTAAGCTGAAGACCGCGGTTGCTTTCTTGAGCGATGCCGTGAATCCAAACGCCAGCGCGTAATCCGTGCGTGCGGACGAAGTCGGGCGGAACAAAAACATCTTTTTGGCATTGTTCGAATTTCTTTTCGGGAACGCGGAGGAAGCCAAACCCTTTGGGTGCGAGTTCTAGCATGCCGTTAACTGCGATTGGGTCGCCAGTGAAGACAATTGGGCGTTTAGGAGGTCGTTCGCGGCGTTGTTTGTTGCGATTGTTCCTATTTTGCTGATTGTTACGTCCGTTTCGGTTGTTGTTGCGCTGGTTCCTGTCGTTTTTATTGCGTCGGTTCCCTCGGCGGTTCTCTCTAGGATGTTCTTGTCCTTCTTCGTTGTTTTTGGATGAAGAAGGCGCTTGCGCATTGCGTTCTTTTTTCGGGATGGGTCCCAACCCCTTGACGCGTCCCATTTTGGGTTGTTGCGATTCTTGGGATTCTGAAGGTTGTTGCGCCTCTTGTTCGGGGGCGTTTACAGGCG
>CAZOWD010000217.1:0-3377 GCA_964583225.1 uncultured Verrucomicrobiales bacterium
CCCTTTGTAGGAAACGTCAATTACTCCATGAAGTTGGAAAACGGGAATAATGATAGTGATGAATACGATATCAATTTTTATCTAAGATATTCAACGGGTCCGCACCGATATCACATTTATGGGCAGTTTGAGTATGATTTGAGAAATAGCGAGAATGTGAAGTTTGATTGGCAACTTTATCCAACTTACGATTATTTTATTACGGATAAACTTTACGCGTCACTGTCCTATTCTGCGAAGCAGGAAAAGTATGCGGGCCTTACTCTACGCCAAGCTATTGGTCCCTCGATCGGTTATCAATTTCAAGATGGCGATCCTGTCAATTTTAAGACCTCCCTAGGGTTCTATTTTGTGCAGGAAGATTATACGGATAGGGAGCTTAATCAGTATATGGGGCCAGGTTGGAACATGGAATACAAACACGATATTTTTCGTGGAAAAATGCAATTTTTTCACCGCCACTACAGCACTCTGAGCCTTGTAGATATTAATAAATTTTTATGGCATTCTTGGACTGGATTTAAAATCCCGATTGTAAAAGGGGTGGTGATTAGCTCGGAGTTTGAAATCGACTACGACGGTCAACCTGGAATTAAAGCTGAATCGCTGGATACGATTTTGCGCTTTAGTTTAGGTTACGAGTGGTAAATTTGACTCCAATGAGAACGCTTAGCGAAGTAGCTCCGTCAGAGTTTCTTCGTTGAGTTGTAGTTGGTTCAGAGAGGCGGTTAGAATCGAGTCGGCCACCGTGCTTTTTTTGTCCTGCATTTTTTGAATGCGTTCTTCGACGGTTCCTTTGCAGATGAGCTTGTGCACAAAGACGGGTTTGTCTTGTCCGATGCGGTAAGCGCGATCCGTAGCTTGGTTTTCGGCGGCAGGGTTCCACCACGGATCGTAGTGGATCACGGTATCGGCGGCGGTCAGGGTGAGTCCTGTTCCGCCAGCTTTGAGCGAAATAAGAAATACGTCGGTTTCGCCACGTTGGAAGATATCGACGAGATCGTGTCGGTTTTTCGTGGCTCCCGTGAGTTTGAGGTAACTCGTATTTTGAGAGATGAGGTGTTGCTCAATGATGTCGAGCATGGAGGTGAATTGGGAAAAGAGAAGGACGCGTCGGTTTTCAGCTTTGAGCGTAGCGAGCAGGTCGGTGAGGTAGTCGAACTTACTGGCTGTGTCGGGTGTTGGTTCAGAAAATTCGGAGTCGGCAATGAGGCTGGGGTGGCAGCAAATTTGGCGAAGTTTGAGTAGGGCTGAGAGAAAGACGATTTGAGCTTGTTGTCCTTGAGATTCCAGAGCTTGGCGAACGTGTTTGTCCATGGTGGCGCGGACGGTTTCGTAGAGGTCGGTTTCGGAAGCTCCGAGTTCGATGAAGTGGGGGATGGTTGTTTTGGGTGGAAGTTCGGTAGCGACTTGGTCTTTGGTGCGGCGCAGGATGAGTGGTCCGACCTTTTGCGCTAAGGCATCGGCTCGGGATTGGTTGCCATTTTTTTCGATAGGTGTGCGGAAGGTTTCGCGAAAAGTTTCGGCGGTTCCGAGGAAGTTGGGCATGAGAAAATCAAATAGGCTCCAGAGCTCGCCGAGGTGGTTTTCGATCGGGGTGCCCGAGAGGCAGATCCGGTGACGGGCGTTGAGTTGGCGCACCGCACGGGAGACTTGAGCGTCTGGGTTTTTGATGTGCTGGGCTTCGTCTAAAATTAGGAGATGAAATGGTTGCTGAGTGAAATGGTCGAGGTCGCGGTGCAAAAGCGCGTAAGACGTCATGGCTATGTCGCAATGCGGGAGTTCGGCAAATCGGCGGTGGCGATCGGCTCCTTGCAGAATGATAACCTTGAGGGAGGGGGCGAACTTTTGGGCTTCACGTTGCCAGTTTTCAACAACGCTGGTAGGGGCGATGATGAGGTTGGGAAGCGTGTTCCCTTTATCTTTTTCCGCAAGGATGTGGGTGAGAGACTGCATGGTTTTTCCCAACCCCATGTCATCGGCGAGCACGCCGTGGAGGTTGTTGGCTGCGAGGTGTTGCATCCATTGAAACCCTTCGAGTTGGTATGATCGGAGAGTTGCTTTGAGGCTTGAGGGAACGGGGACTTCTTGAGTGTTGAAGGAGGCGTTTTGGATGGTAAGCGCGGCAACTGGGGCGGGCGGAGTGAAGGCGGGGTCGTCTTCGCTGAGAACTTCGGAGAGGTTGGCTGCGTCGATGGCGTGGAGTTTGATTGGTTTGCCCGTGAATTTAAAATTAAAGAGTTCGCCGAGGTGGGTGAGAATGCGTCGGAACCTGCCAACGGGGAGGCTGAGCCCGCGACCCGCGTGGGGACCATCGGGGAGAAAAATGAGGAAGTCTTGTTCATCGGGCATCCCTGCGGTGAGATCGAGAAAGTTGTATTCGACGAGTGTTGCGAGGATGGGCGCGAGTTCGATTTTTTCTCCATCGACTTCAAATCCAGCGGAGAGGTTAAACCACCCTTTTCCTTCCTCTACCATTTCGGCCTGCCATGTGTTGGCGCGGAATGTGAGTGGTCGGATGTCGGATTGCGCTTTCGGTTGCACGGTGACTTTCCAGCCTCGTTTTTCGAGAGCTGCGATGCCTTCGTGGTGGAAGCGTTGCCAGTAGAGTGCGGGTTTCCATTCTTGGGTGTTGGGTGCCCAGAGTGGTTCGGGGATGCGGGGGAGTTTTTTGAGAGAAACGGGCGGTTGCTCGGCGCCGGGCAGGAGGTCTAGTGCGTAGAGTGTGTTGAGAGCCTCCATTTCTGCGGAGCGTTGGCGCGGAGCTGAGATGTTTCCAGCGGGATCGAGCGGGAATTCCATGTTTCCATAAATAACATGAGCCGTGGCGTAAATTTCAGGCAGCCAAGTAACGCGCGGATCGCTTGGGCGGTGGCGGATATCGAGATGAAAACGGGGAGATGGCTCGCTGGGCGTTTGTTGAGGGGGATTGGGCGTTTTTGTTGTTGATTCTGTTGTTGGTTTGGTCGGTTGGGGCGGGGTGAGTGTTTGGGTGGCTTTGCTTTTTGTGGCGGGTGCTGATGTAGCGCCAAATGCGTTTTCGAGCCTGCCTGGTCGGCTGAGGTGTTCGATCGTTGCCGCTGCGTGGTGACAGCAGGTGCGCACGGAGCAAGAGCAGGATGTGTCGAGCTGCCATGTGTTGTTTTCTTTCCAAAATGCGATGGTGGATTCGTAGTGTTCTCCAGATGGATCGAGGATAGTGGCAGTGACCTCAATATCTCCTGTGTCGAGGAGTTCGGCCGATGCTGAGGTGACTTGTTTGGCTCGTGCCATTTTTCGCCCAGCGGTGAGCGTGGCATCGGAAAAGGTCGTTTTCCAATCGGGAGAGGTTAAAAAGTTGAGCAAGTCAGGTATGATTTCGGATAACGAGTCCATGG
>CAZOWD010000218.1:0-3349 GCA_964583225.1 uncultured Verrucomicrobiales bacterium
CCCCAATCCCCACGCCTTTGCCAAGAAGAAAGAGAAACATGCTAAAAAAACACGCACACACATATTTCATCCCTCGCAAGAGAATCAAAGACACAAAGCTTCAAAAAAAAATCCCCCGATCCAAAAAATGAACAAGGGGAGATTTGAAGAATGGTAGCAGGGGGGAGATTTGAACTCCCGACCAAAGGCTTATGAGTCCTCTGCTCTACCCCTGAGCTACCCTGCCAACTCATTCTTTCAAATAAGCCGAAATCGCTCTCGGCGGGCACGAAGTAATGCGGATTTTTAATTTTGTCGAATAAAAATTTACAAAAAATTGCATATTTTTTCACTCTAAGGTTGCCAATTGCTCACAATACGCTAGTTACACGCCTCCGAGATCAACTCTTTGTCATCTCACAATTCAGAAACTTAAGCTATGAAAGACCTTTCGCTTTACAGAAACATCGGAATCTTCGCCCACGTGGATGCGGGCAAGACCACTACCACAGAGCGCATCCTCAAACTCACCGGTAAGGTGCATAAAACTGGTGAAGTTCACGATGGTGAAGCTACCACCGACTTTATGGAGCAGGAGCAAGAACGCGGTATTACTATCCAATCTGCAGCGACTTCATGTTTCTGGAACGACCACCGCCTTAACATCATCGACACTCCCGGTCACGTTGACTTCACCGTAGAAGTTTATCGTTCCCTGAAGGTTCTCGACGGCGGCGTAGGCGTATTCTGCGCATCTGGCGGAGTTGAGCCTCAGTCCGAGACCAACTGGCGTTACGCAAACGAATCCAAAGTGGCTCGTATTATCTTTATTAACAAAATGGACCGTGTTGGCGCTGATTTCTATCGCGTCGTGGAACAAATCAAAACGATCTTGGCAGCAAAGCCACTCGTCATGGTTCTCCCAATCGGATCCGAAAACGACCTCAAAGGAGTCGTTGACCTCATCACCCGCAAAGCTTGGGTATGGGATGATTCTGGCGAGCCAGAAAACTACACCATCGAAGATGTTCCTGCCGACATGGTAGACGATGTCGAAACCTACCGCTCCGAACTCATCGAGACAGCCGTCGAACAAGACGACGACCTCATGGAAGCTTACCTCGAAGGCGAAGAGCCTAGCGAAGAAGACCTCAAGCGTTGTATCCGCAAAGGAACTATCGCTCTCGATTTCTTCCCAACATTTTGTGGATCTGCTTTCAAAAACAAAGGAATTCAAAACGTTCTTAACGCAGTTGTGGACTACCTTCCTAACCCAACGGAAGTTCCACCACAACCTGAAGTGGACGCTGAAGGAAACGAAACTGGCAACTTTGCTATCGTTACTCCAGATGCACCACTTCGCGCACTTGCTTTCAAGATCATGGATGACCAATACGGCGCCCTGACCTTTACCCGCATTTACTCCGGAGTTATCACAAAAGGCATGACCATCCTCAACACCTTCACAGGAAAAACGGAACGTATTGGTCGCCTTGTAGAAATGCACGCCGATGAGCGAATCGAACTCGATAGCGCCCAAGCTGGTGACATCATCGCCCTCGTGGGACTCAAAAACGTGCAGACTGGTCACACGCTCTGCGACAAAGACCACCCTGCAACTCTGGAGCCTATGGTATTCCCAGATCCTGTGATCTCCATGGCTGTCACACCTAAAGACAAAGCCAACGCTGAGAAAATGGGTGTCGCCATCGGCAAAATGGTGAAGGAAGACCCTACATTCATCGTGGAAACCGACCAAGATTCTGGCGAAACAATCCTCAAAGGAATGGGTGAGCTTCACCTCGACATTAAAGTCGACATTCTCAAGCGCACTCACAAAGTTGAAGTTGAGGTTGGCAAACCACAGGTTGCTTACCGCGAAACCATCACCAAGCGTATCGAAGACTCCTACACCCACAAGAAACAATCTGGTGGATCCGGACAATACGGTAAAATCGACTACATCATCGAACCTCTCGATCCCGAGGAAGGTGTTGAGTTTGAATTTGAATCCAAAGTCGTTGGAGGTAACGTTCCTAAAGAATACTGGCCTGCCATTGAAAAAGGATTTAAACTTTCTAGCGAAAAAGGTGTGCTTGCAGGCTTCCCATGCTTGAACTTCAAAGTCACTCTCGTGGACGGTGCACAGCACGCTGTGGACTCCTCCGCTATTGCCTTTGAAATCGCTGCTAAGGCAGCTTACCGTCAGTCTATGCCTAAGGCTGGACCTCAACTCCTTGAGCCCATCATGAAACTCGACGTCTTCACTCCAGAAGACAACGTGGGTGACGTCATCGGCGACCTCAACCGCCGTCGCGGCATGATCAAAGAGCAAGAGCGCACACCTACGGGTATCCGCGTGAAAGCTGACGCTCCTCTGAGCGACATGTTTGGCTACATCGGAGACCTCCGCACCATGACATCTGGTCGCGGTCAGTTCTCCATGGAGTTCTCCCACTACGCACCTTGTCCTAAGAACGTAGCGGAAGAAGTCATCGCCGAAGCCAAAAAACGCGAAGAAGAGAAGCGCAAGTAATTTCACTTACTACGTTTCAAAAACTTCAAAAAATCTAAAGATTTTTCAACTCAACGCCGCCCCTCACCAGGGCGGCGTTTTTTACGCCCATTTTATCCCGTAAAAAAGTTGCCGGACAACTTTTACTACTAATAAACCATTGTAAAACCTAAGAATCAAACCTCCAACCCGCACATATCTGCCCACAAAAATAAAATTACACCACATCACAAGCGATCCGCTATGAACTCATTTATCACGCAACAAAAACTGCTCACAACCTCTTGTTTTTTCGATAACAATTAAAACACTCATAAAACCCTCCGGCTTTTACCAACCCATTAAAGGGTTATTTTTATAGGACCTGGCACATTTTTGCATACTCATTGACCGTGCAGTAAAAATACAACGGAGAGTTTACTGCGTGTTGCCTCATTGAAGCGAACACCGATCTAATCTAAACTAAAAAGCTTTCTCAGAGAAAAGAGGCCTAATTTGATTTTCCAAATAGTGAATACAACGCCCCTCGCGCAACTCCATCACTTTCAGTTATTTGCTTCGCACCAACCGTTCGAGACCTCCCAAACACCTCCCTATGTTGTTTATAGAGCAATTCAATAAAACTTTTACTGCCTACGGCTGCGCCCGCGCTCAGATATTTCATCCGACTCAACAAACACACACCTACCCCCAACTCTCCTTTATTTTTCAAAGCTTCATCTGCAATTTCTGAGGGAATACCTTTCCTAATTTTAACATGATTTGCTTTTGTTTTGGCATCTTCCTCAACCTGTCTGCCATCCTCCATCAGCCAGCACCGATACCTCGATCCATTTTCTTTCCAACTATCCTGCG
>CAZOWD010000219.1:0-3344 GCA_964583225.1 uncultured Verrucomicrobiales bacterium
CGGACGGAATGAAAACCAGGAAACTCGTAATAACGGTAGTAGAGTGATTTGCGCCAATTTTTGGGAGTTTCTCCCTTGAGTAGAGGGACGAGACTAACGCCTTGCATATCCTTGGGAGGTGTTACTCCTGCTAAATCGAGAAATGTTTCGGCAAAGTCGATGTTTTGAGTGAGATCGGAGTTTGTGGAGCCTGGTTGAATATGCCCAGGCCAACGAACGACAAGAGGCGTGCGGAATGACTCCTCATACATGAACCGTTTATCAAACCATCCGTGTTCTCCCATATAAAAGCCTTGATCGGATGAGTAAAAAACGATGGTGTTTTCTTCGAGGTTGTTTTTTTTGAGATACTCGAGAACTCGTCCAACATTTTGATCGAGTCTCCAAATGCAGCGGAGGTAGTCTTTCATATACTGTTGGTATTTCCAGCGAGCTAGGTTTTTACCTTTGAGTTTGCCTGCTGATTTAAGTCGTTTGAATTCGGCGTTTCGCTTAGCCCATTGAGCTTGTTTTGCGTGTTTTGCATCGACCTTGAGATCATACCCCATACGCATGCATCGGCCAATTTCCATCAGTTGCTGATGCGCGGGAGTCCCGCGGTTGGTGTAATCGTCAAAGAAGTTGTCGGGTTCTGGGATGGAGACATTTTCGTATTTATCCATGTCTTCCGCTTTAGGAATCCATGTGCGATGGGCTGCTTTGTGATGAATCATCAGCATAAAAGGTTTTGATTTATCGCGTTTTTTATCGAGCCACTCGAGAGCTTTATCGGTAATGATGTCCGTGACATATCCATGGGTGTGGATGATGCCGTCTTGTTTGCCGTCGTGCGTGTCTAACTTTTTATCGATGAGAAAGGTTGGGTTGTTGTAGTGTCCCTGCCCAGGAAGCACCTGCCAAAAATCAAATCCCTGCATGTCGCCATCGAGGTGGATTTTTCCAATCATGGCTGTTTGGTAACCATTTTTCTGGAGTATTTTGGGAAATGTCTGCTGGTCTTGGTTGAATGCGCAGTTACTCCCGTTACGGATTTTTCCGTGAAGGTGGGAGAATTTTCCCGTGAGAAGGCAGGCTCGGCTCGGTCCGCAGATTGAGTTTTCGACATAACAACGATCAAAGCGCATTCCCTCATTGGCTATTTTATCGATGTTTGGGGTTGGATTGAGGGATTTTAAACGTCCTCCGTAGGCTCCGATGGTTTGAAATGAGTGGTCGTCGGAAAAAATCCAGACGATGTTAGGTTTTTCAGCTTTGGCCGAAGCGGGGTAGGCTAGAAGTAAGAGTGCGTTGCCTAGAGTTAGTAGGGTTTGCTTTATTGGGTGATTCATAACTTTCGAGTTTGAATAAGTGAGATGTGGTTCTTATATACAGCGTATGAGAAAAACTTGTGCACTATTTTTGGTGATATGTCCAATTCTGTTTAGCTGTGCTTCGTCTTCAGAAAAAGAGGAAGAAAAAAAGCCAGTAGAGCCAGTTTCTGAACTTCGTTTGGCGGGGCGTGTGCAGAGTGTGAATCAGGCTTCTCGTTTTGTTTTGATTCGGCGGTATGGTTTTTGGCGTGTTGCTGAGGGAGAGATTGTAGAGAGTCGGGGCGAGGGGCGCACCGCAAACCTGCTGCCATCAGGAGAAAAGCTCGGAGAGCACATAGCGGCTGATATTCGATCGGGCCATGTTGAGGTGGGGGATGCTGTTTATATTCGTAAAATTAAACCTGCTGAGACGCCCAAAAAAGAAACTCCAGAAAAAGTAAAAACCTCGGAGGAATAAAAATTTTTATTATTAGGTGCTATTTGTTTAATTTTGTATGAGTTAGTTTAAAAAAACGTCTAAAATTTGAGCTTTTTGGGGATTGTTTTTAAAATAATAACTTGTGAGATCTTAATATTTTAGGTATCTCTGATTTCGCAACCGTGTTCACATTGGTCA
Source organism: uncultured Verrucomicrobiales bacterium (assembly GCA_964583225.1). GTDB lineage: Bacteria > Verrucomicrobiota > Verrucomicrobiia > Verrucomicrobiales > Akkermansiaceae > Oceaniferula. The sequence goes on from CAZOWD010000219.1 coordinate 1,927, forward strand.
ATAAATCTAAACAACTAATGTACACAAACCAATATGAAAACAAGTCCCTCCAACATGAGCACAGTCGATCCTAATCGTCTTGCTGACTTCGTGCTGTTTACGCAGCGCTCTTGCATTTTAGGTCTCTCTAGTGAGTTGCACCGTGAAAATGTTTCGTTTCCTCAGTTCTTTCTTTTGGCTTATCTTGCGAGTGAAGATTATCTAACAATGTCAGATATCGCGAAAAAGATGGGGCATTCTACAGCCGCTTCCACGGGGTTGGTTGATCGTCTTGAGAAATTAGACTATGTAGATCGCACGCATGCAGCGGAAGATAGGCGTAAGATTATGGTTCGTATAACCAACAAGGGGATTGATCTAGTGTCGCGTATGCGCGGTGAGATTGCTACGAGTCTTTCAGATGTTATGGCTGAGATGGACGAGGAGGAGTCTGATGTCATTGCTCATGCGGGTAGTGCGATCAAGGGACGTTCTTTATAAAATATCATTGTTTTAGCTGAAAATGTGGCGCTCGCTGCATCGAGGCTTGGCAATCAAAGGCGCTTGCGTTATCCCGAAGGGGTTATGATGCAAGCGCCTTTTTACTTAAAGAAAATCACCTCACATCCTGGGGTTCGAGCTGATTTTGTAGCTCGAGTATTGGGAGTAAAAGTAGATACAGATCGGGAAGCTACGGTGAATCGCCTGCGTCCAGCGCACGAAGCTGTAGTTCGGAGCTTGGGGTTTGAATGGTCACAGTTGCATCGGGCCGAGCAGGTGCACGGTGCGGAAATAGCGGTTGTTCAAAAAGGAGATCCCGCTCAGATTTGGAAAGGTGTGGATGGTCTTATAACAGCAGATCCAGATGTTTTGTTGGGGATTTATGTCGCAGATTGCGGCGCTGTTTATATCAGTGATCCCGTGGAGGGCGTGTTGGCTCTTTTGCATTCGGGAGCTAAAGGAACTGAAGGAAATATCACGGGAAAAGCGATTGCCATGATGTCCGAGCGGTTTGGTTCTCGGCCTGAAAATATGTGGGTTGCCTTAGCGCCTTGTATTCGTCCACCCGCGTATGAGGTGGATTTTGCAAGGCAAATCCGTGAGCAGGTTCTGGAGGCTCGTGTTCCAGAATCTCAGTTTGAAGATTCTGGAATTTGCACGAGTTCAGATCTCGATGCGTATTATTGCTACCGATTAGAAAAAGGGAGCACTGGGAGGATGCTTGCCCTGTTGGGGCGCAAGTAGCATCTGATACTCACATCAACAATGATCTGATGAAGTCCGCTTGATTTTCAAGCCAACGCTTTCGTAGCTCCTCTTAGAGAGTTACTTCTTTGGATGCCTTTTTTTCTGTTTTTTGGAAGGTTTTTTAGGTGTTTTTTTGGCGGGTGGTGGAGGTGGTGGGTCTAAGATGTTGAGCAATGCAACAATCGATTTGG
>CAZOWD010000220.1:0-3336 GCA_964583225.1 uncultured Verrucomicrobiales bacterium
AAACAAGAACTCCGCCGTAGGGAGCTAAAATGAGAAAGTCTCCCTCGCGGCGGACGTTTTTTTTGTCTGTGTAGAAAAATCCCCAGCACACAGTCCAATCGTCGGGCAGTGCTTTTAAGTATTGCGCGACTTTGACCTCGCCTTCGTTGCAGTGTTCAGCGGGGCGGTTTAGATGCCATTTAGCCATAGCGCAAAAGCTGAGACCCTCTGCGAGAGAGGGCATGTGCCGAGGTTGATGGTTTATTTTTCCTCCTGAGAGTTGCCTCCGTAGAAGCTCTGAATGTCACCAAATTCGATGAGGGTGTCTTGCCACGCTGAGAGAGCGGCATTGTTGTTCCAGACGTAACGTGCGTTGCGTAAGAATTTCTCGGCGGCTGTTTTGTCTCCTTCATCGAAGGCGAGCGCTGCGCGAGAGTAGTAGTAGAATGGGGAGTCATCCCATTCTCCGTATTTTTCCATGAGCGCTTTGGCTTCGTCTTTTTTGTTTAGTTTGAGTTTGCTGAGGAGAAGTTTAAATTCGCAAAGGCGGATCATCGGTTTGTTGTTTTTAGGCAAAAGCGGGATGAGTTTGGTGAAACGCTCTTCGGCAGAAGGCCAGTTTTTGGTCACAAAATCGACTTCGGCGAGGTTAAACAAGACGTTTGTGTTGTTGGGAGACATGCGAAGGATTTTTGTGAAAACGGCATTGGCTTTTTTGAAAGCTCGGATTTCCACATAACAAGCGCCTTTGATGTTGAGAACTGCAGGGTGATTAGGGAAAATTTTATCGAGTTCGTAAATGTTTTCAAGCGCGTCAAAGATGCGTTTTTGATTGAAGAGGTTTTGAGTTCTAATGAGTTTCTTAGCAAACTCTTCGCGCGTTTTTTTCGGCAGGTTGCTGAATTTTTGGTTGATTTCAGCAATGGTTTCGGTGGCGGTGTTTGTTTCTGCGGGCTGTATTTTAGCAGCTTTTGTTTCAGCGGGTTGCGCTGGCTTGGAATCCTGAGCCAAGAGTGGAGTGGCGAGAGTGAGAGAGAGAAGGAGCGGTAGATGTGGTTTCATGATAGGTTAATCGTTGTGTAAGATTGAAAGAGTATTGTTGAAATAAAATGGGCGGATATCTAGATTTTATCGTAATGTCGTAATGTGTCCGCTTAGGATGTGCAGAATGTTATCGGATAATTTGAGAGAAGATAAGCGTTTTTTTATAAAATAGATCTATTTTTACAATGCGCCGTAGAGCTTGTGCTGGTGAAGGTAGGTTTGCACCGCAGGATGGAGCCAATCTTTGCTTTGGTTTGAGTTGGGGGCGTTGCGAATAGCCGTCGCGGACGCTGGATGGTTTCCTGAGATGGCGTGCATTTGAAACCCATCGCGTGGTTGCGGAGCGGCACCTCGGGTGAAAACGATAAATTCTACGAGTTTTGCGAGTTTTTCTGGGTGGCTCCATTGTGGGAGAGCGTCCCATTGGTCGGTTCCCATGAGCCAATAAAGCTGAGACGTGGGATGCCGTTGCTGCATTTCTTCGGCGGTTCTCCACGAGTAAGAGGGCGGGGGAGAAACGAGGTCAAAGTCATCGACCGTTGCCCAGGGATAATCCGCAGTGGCGAGCCGGCACATCGCGAGTCGGTCGTCGGGAGATGCGTGTTGTTGGCCGAGTTTGTGAGGGGATTGTCGGCAGGGCAGGAAAATAACTTGGTCGAGCCCCAGTTCCGCTACGGCCTTTTTAGCGATGTGAGTGTGTCCGAGGTGGATGGGGTCAAAAGTGCCACCAAAAAGGCATATTTTTGTTGGGGTTGCTTTTTGTTGGGGCATGACGTCAACGCAAAGGGTTACGGCGTATTGGTTTTTTGACTGGTTGGCTGTGGTGATTCTTTAAACGGACCGTTGCTAAATTTTGTGGTGTAGCTCCCATACCAAAGCAAGGAGGCTGTTCCTATGAAAGCTACGATGATGAGAAAGGCTACGATGATAGTGAGGCAAGATTTCATCTTGAGCGAAATGTTAAAGATTGAAGGGGGAGTCGTCGAGTTGTTTTCAAATTACGAGGCAGTAATGCGTGCGGCGTAGGCTCCATCGCTATGATCGCGGAAGGGGAGTGCTTGTTTTTCGGCATCGAGCTTCCATTCTGGCATGTCCTCGAGGATGCGTGTAACGAGGTCGTGGTTTTCCTCTGGTTCGATCGAGCAGGTCGAGTAAACGAGTCGCCCGCTCGGTTTGAGACAAGGAAGGGCATTTTTTAGAATGGTTTCCTGAATCTCGGTTAAGTTGACAATGTCCTCGGCACGGAGTCGCCAGCGGGCGTCGAGTCGGCGACGCATAACCCCCGTATTTGAGCAGGGCACATCGAGTAAAATGGCGTCAAAGGCACCGAGCCATTGCTTGGGTGCAGGCTGTGTCCAGTCGTGGACTTGCACGCTGGCCATGCTTATGCCGAGCCGTTCGAGGTTGGTTTCGAGACGGGGGAGGCGCTTGTCATTGCTGTCGGTGCAGAGAAGTTTTCCGTCGTTGTTCATGGTAGCGCCGATGAGTGCAGATTTTCCACCGGGAGCGGCGCAGGCATCGAGGATATTTTCACCTGCAACGGGAGCGAGGAGTTCGACACTATGACGGGTGGCGGGGTCTTGCACGTAGAGGTATCCGTGTTTCATCCACTCGCCTGGCAGTTGTCCTTCGATTTCGAAATATCCATCAAGCCCTTCGACGGGCGTGGATTTTTCATAAGATTCCACAATGGCGCGAGCCTCTGGCTTCAGAGGGTTGACGCGGCCAATGGTGGGCGCGGGGTGGTTGTTCCACTCCATGAGGGCGATGGCATTTTTTTTGCTAAATGTGCGCCGCCAGCGTTTAAATAACCAGTCGGGGTGTGAGTAGAGCACGGTGGGTGGCACATCTTCGAGACTTTCCATGAGCCGCTTGCGGCGTTCGATGGCTTGGCGAAGCACGGCGTTGATCAATCCCTGGACATGAGCTTTGCCACAGTTGACGGTTTCGTAAACCGCAGCGTGGTCGGCAATGCCGAGAATGAGAAGTTGGCAGAGTCCTACGCGTAGGATGTCCCGCGTTTCGTGGTCTAATTTTCCTTTCCGTAACTTGCCAATCCAGTGGTCGAGTAAACGGCGGTTTCTGAGAACCGAAGAAACGATGGACTGGAGAAGCGCGCGGTCTTGTCGGCTCAGGCTGTTTTTAGCGGCGTGACGCTCGATGAGAGAATCCATATAGGTGTGTCCTTTTGCCCAAGCTCTAAGGGCAGAAACGGCGGCGCGACGAACATTGGTAGCTTTTGACGACATGGTGGCGCGAAGCTAGTAGGGAATGAGGGAGAAAAACAAGGTTATTCTTGTTGGTGGGGTTCGG
>CAZOWD010000221.1:0-3335 GCA_964583225.1 uncultured Verrucomicrobiales bacterium
TGAACGATCAGTTCAGTGTTCGTGCATTTGCTCGTTATGCTATGGAAGATTATGGAACCAGCTTTGGATACTATTTTTATGATCTGAATGAGACGTTCCGTCTTGGTCTTTCTGCTGACTATGCTGTGTCTCCTCAATTGACGCTTCATGGCGGGTTTAACTACATCATGACTGATTTCCAAGATGCTACTGTAGGAAATAATACTGCAGTAGGTATTGATGATCTAGATCAGGATCTTTGGAGTATTTCCGTTGGTTTCTCTTATAAGATTAATGATGCGTTTTACGTCACAGGTTCTTATAATTACACGGACAGTTCTGCTAGTGGGGGAGAAGATTCGCTTACTAATGCAAGAAAATCTCGTGAGTATGCTCAAAACAGAGCGTCTCTTGGAATTCGTATGGAGTTTTAATTTTTCTGTCAAAAGAATTTAATTACCCAAGCTACCGCAATATTCAATTGCGGTAGCTTTTTTATTTACAACAGGATGCTTTTCAGAGAAAACCTGTCACCTGCTTTATCCGAGGCTATTAAAGATCGAATGCTGTCGGGTAATGATGTTACGAATATTAGTTGATTATGCAAAAACCGACAACGAATTCAAGTGAAGCCGACCTCCATGCTATTGATTATTGGCAGGTTTTAAAAAATCGGTATGGAGTGATCCTTCTAACCTTTATTTTGGTGTTTTTAACAGCTGCTGTGATTACCTACATCATGCCTAAAAAGTATGAGAGTATGGCGCTTGTGGAGGTGAAGCCGATTTCAGATGTAAGCCCTACGATGAGTCGTAGTGCTAGTTCGACTGGGATGCCGATGACGCGGCAGTTTATGAATACTCAGTTTGAAATCATTGTTGCGCCCGCAACGCTTGAGCTTGCGATTGATAAAATTCAGCTTGAATCTCGCTGGGGTGAAAATCGTCAAACTGTCTTAAAGATTCTCCAGAGTATTGTGAGAACAAGCCAGAGACGAGGCACGGATTTGATTGAAATCGCTGTAAGGCATCAGAAAAAAGAAGATGCGCAAGCGGTTTGTCAGGCGGTTTATCAAGCTTATGAGCAACGCCGAAAAGATCTCGAGATGGGAATTAGAAAAGCTCAGCTTAAAGCGATTAAAGCGGAGCTTCAACATAAGAGTGATCGGGTGGCCGAGTTGCGGAAGCGTTTGATGGATATCGCTGAAAAATCAGGGATTATTTACATGGAAACCGAACAGGGAGACAGAACCATCGGTATCAACAGCGGTCTTGTAGAGATGGCCGAGAAAGAGTTGTATCAGGCTGAACGGGATAAGGAGCAACTCACGCTTCAGATTAAAAAATTGTTGTCGTTGAATCGCGAAGAGATGATTGCGGCTGTAGCCGAACTTCCCGATGTCGGATTCCAAGAGTATTACAACAAATATGTAGAGGCTAAGCGAGAGTATGAAGCTGCTTTGGCTGGGGGGCTAGGACCGAATCACCCCGATATTTTGATGCGTAAGCGTACGATTGAAGAACTGGAAAAAAGTTTAGAGCGGCGTGCTGTGAGCGTGCGTGATTCTTTAAAGCTTAAGTTGGCATTGATCGACGGTCGTGTGAAAAAAATGCAGGACGTTGTGAATGCGAAGAAGCATGAGGGAACGGCGACAGCTCGCGATATTCAGGAGTTTAACATTGCTCGGAAAGAGTATCAAACTGCTCTTCACATCAGGGACGAGATGGAGGTGAAATACGACTTGGAAAAAACCAAGTTGATCATGCCTCCTACAAATATCATTGTGCATGAGGTGCCTAAAATTAGTGACGTTCCAGTAAGTCCAAATATTCCGCTTAACTTGGGATTAGGATTGGTTGTAGGATTGATTTTTGGTGTGGGTATTGCATTTGCTTTGGAGTATTTGGATACGTCTGTAAAATCTTTGGAGGATGTCGAACGCTTCTTAGAGGTGCCTGTGCTTGCTGTGGTTCCTCAAGGTGTTGGCGTTTTGCATCAAATGAGCGGCGAATCTCCAGACGCAGAGGCCTATCGCATTCTTCGCACGAATATTGAGTTTAACCGGAAAAACCCAGATGATAACGCAATCACGGTGGTTTCTGGTGGCGCGGGAGAAGGTAAATCGACAACGATGGTAAACTTGGCGTATATATGCGCTCAGGGAGGTTATACCACGCTGATGATTGACGCCGACCTTCGTCGGCCTCGTTTACACACTTTCTTTGATATCAATAACTCGGTAGGTTTGACCAATTACCTCACGACAGATATTCAGCTTGAGGATGTGATTTTGAAGACACCCGTGGAGAATCTTTATTTCATGCCTTCTGGGATTCTTCCATCCGATGCCGCTGGTATTTTAAACTCGCGTAGAATGTCTGAGCTGATCAGGGATGTGAAAGGGCGCTTTGATCTCGTGTTGGTGGACTCACCACCTATCCTCGGGGTAAGTGATGCTTCCGTTTTGGCTAGCGAGGTGGACTTAACCATGATTGTTGTGCAGCACCGTAAGCTTCCTCGTAAGATGTTGATGCGTGTGAAGCAGGCTGTGGAAAACGTGGGCGGGCACGTGATTGGAGTTGTATTAAACAATGTGGATCTTCGCAGCGATAGCCAGTATCAGTATTATACGAGTTATTACACCTATTACTCGCCAACGGGCGATGAGCCTACCGAAGGGGCTAAACCAATGGTGGCTACGACGTCTGGACAAAATAAACCGTCCGCGAACGAAGACCTTTATTAGATGTTAAGTCTGTCATTGTTCAATTATCTGAGGATCAAAAAATAAAAAACATGAAATCAATATTCAAATTTATCGTGGTTGTAATGTCCCTGATGACGATGTTTTCGGGCGGTGTTTCAGCTGATGAAATTTCAGTGAACGAAGCCTTAAACATCTCTATTCGGGGAGTTCCAGCGGCAGAGCAACAGCGCATTAGCGGATTGTATAACGTTTCGGAGCGCGGATACGTTTCTCTTCCTTTGTTGAAAAATCCAATCAAAGCGAGCGGATTGAACCTTTCAACGTTAGCGCGTCGGATAGAAGCTGCTTACAAAGCTGCGGGGATGTATAAAGATCCTCGTATTACAGTCATTTCTAGCCAAGATAACAATAAAAAGGAAACGAGGGAGCGAGAGGTTGTCAGTGTTGGGGGCTATGTTAAATCGCCAGGTCAAAAACCTTTCATCCAGGGGATGACCTTGTTCCAGGCTGTTTCGGCTGCTGGGGGAGAAACCGCCTTTGGTTCGATTCGCCGAGTGGAACTCTACCACAATGGCCGAAAGAGGATTTACGACATGAGAAAGGCCGAGCATATGCGAGTTCGAGTGTATCCCGGAGATAGTATCAATGT
>CAZOWD010000222.1:0-3332 GCA_964583225.1 uncultured Verrucomicrobiales bacterium
GGGTCAAGTTTGATCATGCGCGCACCAATAGGGAGAAGGGCTCCCGCCATGGTGGAGAAACTAACTTGAATGGCTAATGCCGTGGAGACGGAAAGAGCAAAAAGTGGGAGGGTGATGTGTTCTGGGAACTCTGGGTGAATAAAGCCAGGAAGAATAAAGAGGGTGATGCCTGCGATACAGGTTCCCATGAAAAGTCCTAACAAGATGCCTAGTCGGAGTTCTTTTAAGATGACTTTGATTGTGGTTCCTTTATCCAATTCGCCGAGAGTCATGGCGCGAATAACCATGGTGGCTGCTTGTCCTCCGGAGTTTCCTCCCGCTGCGATAACCATGGGGAGGTAGAGCGCGAGTAGAAAGATGCTACTGAGAACGTTTTGGAAACGGAACATGATGTAGCCCGAAAAAATAGAAATGAGCGCGAGAGAAATGAGCCAAGGAAAGCGACGCTTAAAGTGGGTTCTGACGGGCGTATTGAGATAGGTTTCTTCAGATGCGTCACCGATGATACCAGACATTTTTTCAATATCCTCGGTGGATTCCTCTTCCAAAATTTCCAATACGTCATCGTGGGTGATAATTCCGAGAAGCCGACCGTATTCATCGACAACAGGGAGAACGGTCATGTCGTATTTTGCAAAAAGTTGGGCTGCTTCTTCCTGGTCTGCGGTGGCAAGAATGCTCATGTCCACTTCTTGCACGATGTCTTTGATGGGGGTGTCCCATGAACTGAACGCAAGATGGCGAAGCCTGACTTTTCCGATGAGACGGCCTTCGTCATCGACGACGTAAATGCGGGCGAGGGATTCTGTAGATTCTTGGTCTTTTCTGAGGATGTCGAGCGCTTCCTTGACGGTCATGTCAGGGGTGATGCGCGCAAAACTGGTGGTCATGCGTCCACCGGCGGAGTCTTCGCTGTAGCGCATGAGGCTTCGAGTCGCCTCCATTTCCTCGGGGTGAAGTAGTGCGAGGTAGCGTTGGCGAGCCTCGGGGCTGACATCTTGCAAAATGTCGGCTCGGTCATCGTCAATCAGACGCTCGAGGATTTTTTGCTGTTCCTTAGGATCGAAGCGCTCGAGGGTTTCCTCGATGAGTGTGTCGGGGAGTTCAGCTAGAATATTGGGGAAGAGTTCTAATTCAATATTCTCGGTGAAAAACGTGCGCTCTTCATCGTTTAGGTCTTCATAAATTGCAGCGAGGTCCGCGTAGTGAAGCTCTTTTGTCGCTATCTTAAAATTTTCGACATCGCGGTTTTCGATCGCTGTTTCTAATGTTTCGATATCTAAGTTGCGTGCCTCCTCGTCCATGGGACGAAGGTTGTAATCTATTTTTTAAAACTTGCAAGAAATGATGCTGGCACCCTGACGAAAAATTTGACAAAGAGAATGGAGCGCTTACGTTTCAGACCTTGTTGGCGAGAATGAGCCTTCTTCTTGATGATGAAAGAGAAACAGTGGATTTTATGGGTGATTGTGGCGGTGCTTTTTACTGCGGTTTTGATGGTGAATCTTTATAAAACATCAGATGCGGGTAAGGATGATCCGCTTTTAAAAGCTGGAAAGCCCGCGACTCCTTGTTGAGGCGCTCGCCCGTTTTAGTTGCAAAAAAGCCCCCGCAGTTGGCGGAGGCTTTTTGAAAAAGAGGGGTGAGTTTGCTTTCTCTGATTTTGTTTAGCCAATGTGATCGGCTCCAAAATAGGGAACGAGGCACTCGGGAATAAGGATGGATCCGTCAGGTTGCTGGTATTGCTCGATGAGCGCAACGTAAAGGCGGGGGAGCGCCGTGCCAGACCCATTGAGTGTGTGGCAGATTTCGTTTTTTCCATCTTTATTTTTGAAGCGTAGTTTCATCCTGCGCGCTTGATAATCGGCAAAGTTTGAGCATGAGGAAACTTCGAGGAATTTATTTTGTCCTGGAGACCAAACTTCGATGTCGTAGGTCTTGGTGGATGAAAATCCAATATCGCCAGTGCAGAGCTCGATGACTCGGTAATGGAGCCCAAGTTTCTGAAGGATGGCTTCGGCGTGACCCGTCAGTTCTTCGAGAAGGGCTTCTGATTGGTCGGGGTGGACGATTTGAACAAGTTCAACTTTGTCAAACTGGTGGGTGCGGATGATGCCACGGTTGTCGCGTCCAGCACTTCCAGCCTCGCGGCGGAAACATGGCGTGTAAGCCGTGAGTTTGATGGGGAGGTCTTCCTCTTTTACGAGGCATTCGCGGTAAAGGTTGGTGACGGGAACCTCGGCCGTAGGAGCGAGGAAAAGTGCGTTGTCTTCAATCCCATACATGTCGTCTTCAAACTTAGGGAGTTGTCCCGTGCCTTCCATGCATTCGCGTTTGATGATGTGGGGGACGTTGACTTCTTCGTATCCGTGTTCCTCGGTTTGTGTGTTGAGGAGGAATTGGATGAGCGCACGCTCGAGTCGGGCTCCTTTTCCACGGTAAACGACAAATCCAGAACCTGTGATTTTGGCTCCGTCGTCAAAGCTGATTAACCCGTGTTTTTCAGCGAGCGCTACGTGGTCGAGCGGTTCTGCGATTTCGGGTTTTGTGCCCCACACGCGGATTTCAGGGTTAGCGTCTTCGTCTAAGCCAACAGGACAATTGGCGTGTGGAAGGTTGGGGATTTGCATGAGCAAGTCGGTTTGGCGACGTGCGGCAGACTCAGCGACTTCGTCGATTTTGGCGATTGTTTCACCAAGTTGGCGGACTTGCTCTTTGATGGATTCGGCTTCTTCCGCTTTGCCTTGCCCCATGAGTGCTCCGATTTGTTTGGAGAGTTGCTTGCGTTGCGACTGATAGGATTGTTTGTCGGTCTCGGCTTTGCGGCGGGATTCGTCGCAGGCGAGCACTTCATCGATGAGTAAATGGGCGTCTCCACCTCGGGTTGCAAGGCGGGTTTTAATGGCTTCGGCGTCTTCTCGAATGGCTTTGATGTCAAGCATGGCGGAGACGTCATAGCGGATTGGCTGAATTTTAAAACTCTGAAATGTGAAACTTTCTGATTTGGTGTTTGGAGTTTTACGCGGGGTGTTTAAACTAGCTTTCGATGTCAGGAAAAGGAAAGAAAAGCGCGAGTTGGATTTCGGTTTTTACCGGGTTGGCGCAGATGATTTTACACACGCGAGAAATGCGCAGAAAAATGCTGTTTCAACTCGTGATGGTGTTGCTTGTTCTTGTTGTTGTAGGTGGATGGCCACTTGCGAGTTGGTTGAGCGGAAATATTTGGTTATTTCTTCTCTGGTGGGGAGTGTCCATGGTGTATGGACTTATGGTGATATTGCTCGCTATTTACGATATGTTGGCCGTGATGCGCGAGGATGAGTAAACGCAGA
>CAZOWD010000223.1:0-3325 GCA_964583225.1 uncultured Verrucomicrobiales bacterium
CAAGAGTGATTTTATTATTTGAGTTGTTGAGGAGGCTTTTTGCAACGTTCGTTTTCTTTTGGCTTTCTGTTTTTGTGAAATTGCAGTCTCTCTTAGGATAGTGAGCAAAAGTGTTTGCGGTTTTTTTTTGCGAGGGTAGAAAGGCGTGAGTGAGTCAGTCTATTTACATTGTAGCCGGTGAAGTGAGCGGGGATACCCATGGCGCGCATTTAATGCAGTCTGTGGTGGATTTGCGACCCGATGTGAAATTTGCAGGAGCAGGGGGACCAGCGATGCGTGAAGTGGGTGGCGAGTTGCTTGAGGATTGGGTTGAAGATGCTGCTGTGATGGGGTTATGGGAGGTTTTGAAGCATTATAAATGGTTCAAAAATCGATTTTATGCGATGCTAGACCAACTTTTAGAATTTCAGCCTGATGTGTTGGTGTTGATTGATTATCCTGGATTTAATTTGCGCTTTGCGACGGCGGTTCGGGAGAAGTGTCCCGATATAAAAATCGTGTATTACATCAGTCCGCAAGTTTGGGCGTGGAATAAGGGAAGAATCCCTAAAATGGCCAAAGTGTTGGATTTGATGCTGTGTATTTTCCCGTTTGAACGAGAGATTTTTGAGTCGGCTGGGTTAAAAACAGAATTTGTAGGTCATCCGCTGGTTGATGAGCTTGTTGAGAAAAAAGAAGAGGTCGCTCGTGAAAGTGATTTGGTTGGTTTGTTCCCAGGTAGTAGGGAGCGTGAGGTAGGTCGCTTGTTTCCGCTGATGGTTGAAACAGCTCGGAGGATGCATTCTAACCATCCTGAATGGAGGTATGAAGCGGCGGCGGCTTCTCCGAAGTTGGAAGCTCAGATGAGAGAGATTATCGAGGCAGGAAAACTTTCGGATTCCTGCGTTATTACGTTGAGCACGGGGACGAGTCATTCTTTAATGCAAAGGGCTACGTGTGGCGTTGTGGCAAGTGGCACGGCAACCTTGGAGGCTGCCTCGTTTGGTCTTCCGTATTGTTTAGTTTACAAGCTTTCTTGGCCGACATGGATTATGGGAAAAATGTTGGTTAAAGTGGATTACATTGGACTGATTAATATTTTGGCAGGTGAGGAGGTTGTGGAGGAATTGATTCAAAGTGATGCGGATCCTGGGCGCGTAGAGCAGGTGCTGAGCCGCTTGATGCTTAATGATGAGGCGCGGGAAAGTTTGAGATTAAAATTGCTCAAAACCGCTCAAAAGCTCGGAGCTCCAGGTGCTCACGTTCGAGCTGCTGAAGAGATTGTCGCTCTTTTGAAGTAGGTCGTTTATGGACTTTGAATTTAGAAATCTAAGAAATCTGCAAAAAATAACTTGCCTCAAGCGGGGATGTGAGATAATTCCTCCTCGCACTTCCTCGGTTATTTTTTGCTGGGGACGGAAAAGTCAGAGGGGCATTAGCTCAGTTGGTAGAGCACCTGCATGGCATGCAGGGGGTCAGCGGTTCGAATCCGCTATGCTCCATTTCCTTTGACTCCTTCATTTTTTCTCCCGTCTACCCTTTTATTTGATCTACCGTTATACTTTATGGCCATTGTAGGAAAAGAACTCGCTATTGCTTGCGCACGCGCTGCTGAGGAAATTCAAGCTGAGGACATTCGCGTGATTGATCTTACGGGTATTTCATCTTTGACTGATTTTATGGTCGTTTGCTCAGGCACTTCGTTACCTCATTTGAAGGCTGTGATGCGGGATGTTGAAAAATCTTTGATCGAGGAGTTTGGAGTGCAACCAGTTAGTTCTGAAGGAGATGCTCATTCGCGTTGGGTGGTTCTTGATTACATTGATGTGATGGTCCACATCATGCATCATGAGTTGCGTGAACTTTACGCTCTTGAAGACCTTTGGTCTGACGGGAAGGATGTTGAGTGGCAACTTCCTGAAAATTAATCTCAGATCCGGTTTGTTTTTCTGAGCAGAGCTTTAATGAAGCGTTTTCTTCATTTTGCCTAAAAATTTACTGTCTGCTTTTAGCGACTTTTACGCTCTTTGTGTTGCTTGATCAGTTCGCTTCTTTTTCTGATTGGTTTGATGTGAATGAGACCTGCGATACTGTAAACGATGGGGTAGGCAAGAACGCTGACGATGACTGCGCTGGTGAGGCAGCCTACAAAAAAATCTGCGGGGCTTCCTATGACGTTGAGTTCCATGAAGTGGATGTGAGTTGTGGTGTCAAAGGGCAGTTGAATATTAATGATGGAGCGAATCCAGTGACCAAAGGAAAGTTGCAGGAGGATGAGTGGTGGGTGAGTGAGTGGGTTTGATATCCAGCACGTCGCCATGGCAATAGGGATATTCACTTTGGCTCGCATACACGCAAGGGATGCGCAGAGCATTTGCATGGGGATGGGGAGCATGGCAAAAAATACACCGATGGAAAGTCCGCCCGCAATGGTGTGTCGGTCGGGAGTCCAGAGTTCTCTGGCATAGAGTGGTCTAGTGAGTTTCGATAACCATGGATGTTTGCGAATGCGTGGGTGTCTTAAATAGCGATAGGCTCTCCGAACCATTCTGAGATATTTGCGTTTCATTTGAAAGGAGGAGAGTTAAGGGTTGCTATCTTAAAGTCTGAGGCTGCGTGATGCCTCATGAACTGCTAAACAATACAACAGAAAAAAAAACCCGCCACTGAAATATTCAGGGACGGGTTTAAAAATAGATTATTGGTTGATTACCACTGCTGAGTGCGTGTGTGGTAGTAATGTTCAAAACCGAGAGATGGAGGGAACTCAGAAAGTCCATCGCTTGGGTTCATTTCAATACGGTGGTCTTCGCCACAACGCTCATAAGGTGGTTTGAATGTGCCGTGGTAGGTGGGGCAATGGAAGGTGAATAGCTCGTAAAAACCATATCCGAGGCGTTTGAATGAACGGCGAGTGCCGTCAACAACACCAAAAGATGCTCCAGCTTTACGACCATACTCATTGTTCTTTCGAACGATCTGCTCTGGGATTTCCATGAATCCGTAAAGGATGTTGCTGATAGCACGTCCAAGTTTACGAGTAGATGTGTAGGTTGAGCCTGGTGAAGCTTGAATGTCTGCCATCACGCCAGAGGCGGTGCAAAGAATAACAGCTGCGATTGTAAGTGCTTTTTTCATCGTGCTTGGATAATGAATAATCCAAGGCGGGGTGGCAATTCAAAAATGCAGTTTTTTTTAGAATTTTTACGGGTGCTGGATAGGGCTTTGTTTTATCAGTTTTTTCTTTAGGTCGTGACCCTGAAATTATTCTGTCTGATCTTTTTTCTTATAAAACCTTTCACTGAGCGATTGCACCACGGCGTAAAGCATCGGGACTGCGACGAGG
>CAZOWD010000224.1:0-3318 GCA_964583225.1 uncultured Verrucomicrobiales bacterium
ACTTCGATAGCGATTTTGCGGCTGATTTCTCTTAGGTTGTCAATGTTGGGGAATAGCCCGCCATCCCAACCTTCTTGGGTGACCGTGAAGTCTGCCAATGCTTGAGCCGCCACAAAAAACTGGGTGTTTGAAACATTGGTAGCCTCACTGACCAGTAGGCCGAGTCCTACGCCAGGGAAAATAAACACATTGTTGCACTGCCCGATGATGTGAGTTTTGCCGTTGATTGTTACAGGGGCAAAAGGAGATCCAGTTGCGACCAAAGCTCTGCCGTCCGAGTTTTCTAATGCCTCGGTAGGAGTGCATTCAGTCATGCTTGTTGGGTTGCTCAGAGGGAAAATAAGCGGACGTTCACAGTGAGTCGCCATGGTGCGGATTGCTTTTGGTGTAAACGTGCCAGGTTGCCCAGTGGTTCCAACGAGAACAGTGGGTTTAAACACTTCAATGATTTCATCGAGAGCTGTTGGTAAGGTTTCGGGGAATCCTGCCTCGTCAAGAGCAGCCCGAGACCATGCCATTTGCTGTTTGTGGTCGTCGAGGTTCTCGCGTCCCTCGTGCACGATGCCACGGGAGTCTAGGAATAAGATGTGGTCGGAGATTTCTTGATCAGGTATGCCACTTTTGCTTAATGCTGTTCGAATGAGACGGCCAATACCTACGCCAGCTCCGCCAGCGCCATACATGAGGATTTTTTGATCTTTGAGATCGTTGCCAATCGAGCGCAATCCAGCCAGTATTCCAGCAAGGGTAACTCCAGCAGTTCCTTGGATATCATCGTTGAAACTAGGGAGGCGGTTTGCGTAGCGGTCGAGCAGGTTGAACGCGTTTACCTTTTTAAAGTCTTCCCATTGGAGGAGTGCCAGAGGCATGACTTTGCGGACAGCTTGGACAAATTCTTCAATAAAGCTTTCGTATTCCTCACCTCTGAGACGGCGACTCCGGTAGCCCAAATAAGCGGGGTCTTCGAGGAGTTGAGCGTTGTCTGTTCCTACGTCTAGGCTGATAGGGAGACAGTGGGATGGGTGGATTCCTGCGCCTGCAGAGTAAAGGATGAGTTTTCCGATAGGGATGCCGATCCCTCCAGCTCCGAGGTCACCAAGACCTAAGATGCGCTCGTTATCCGTGACGACAAGTAAGCGGATGTCGTGATGACACTCAGAATAAAGTCGTTCAGCGATGTGTCCTCGGTCATCTGGAGTGATAAAAAGTCCGCGTGGGTGACGGTAAATATGACTGTAATCTTGGCATATTTTTCCTACGGTTGGGGTGTAAATAATGGGGAGGACAGCTTCTAGATTTTCAATAGTGAGCCGGTAAAAGAGGGTTTCATTACGTGAAAGTAGAGAGGATAAACCAATGTATTTTTCTACAGGGTCGTTTTTTGCTTCTAAGTGTTCAAGTTCAGCTTGGACTTGTTGTTCTAGGGTTAAAATGGCAGGCGGTAGAAGCCCTGTAATACCCAAGTAAGAACGCTGTTCCGCAGTAAATGCTAAATCTCGGTTGAGACTGGGGTCTCTTAAAATTCTTTCGCCTTTTGACCAACAAGGTTTTCCGTATCTTTGAGTTTTTGTATTTTCGTTATTCTGCATATCTTTAAATTTTCGAAAAAGTAATACTCTTATAAAAAAACGAAAGAATTATTTTTGGGCGGATTTTAAAATGTGTGATTTTATGAGGGATTATGGGTTGCAAATCCCTTAAAAATTCGTAGTTCTTCCGCATATGAAAAAGTTTGCTTTGTTTTTTGGACTTCTATTGACGGTTGGTTCGGTGAGTTCGTGCAACACCTATATCGGCTTTGGTCGTGATATTCAGAAATTAGGCGAGGTGATTCAGGAGTCGGGTTACAAGCAGGGACTTCCTAGTTCTTCTGTTGAGTCGAACCCGTATGGGGTTCCCGCTGCGCAAAAACCTTAATGGCTCAGGTTTTCCCAAACTTGAAGGGCGCCTAAATAAAAAGCTCTGGGGTGAATCGGAGCCTGACTGAAATGCTGCGCGATGCCTCATTCGCGGATGAAGTTTTTACAGATTATTGCATAATCAAGATAGGTTGGAGATGAGTTGCGCGTATGGTGGTTATACGTCAATTTACAAAAACACATCCGATGCTTCCTTATAAAACACTTTTCCTCATTTTTTCTTTATCGTTGAGCGTTCAAGGCGTTTCAACTGCCACTCCAAAACAACTGCCTGATAAGGCGGTTGCCTCGGTTCCTCCGCGACCAGGGAAAGCTGGGGAACTTCCCGCGAGCAGTCGGGCGTCGCTCAAGGACAAAAAAGCCCGCCCTTATATCTTTGCCGATCCCGATTATTTTCAATGGGGAGGTTCATGTATTCTCGGTGAAGATGGAAAATATCATTTGTTTTATTCGAGGTGGAAACGAGATAATCCTCGCGGGATGTATGGTTGGTTATACGAGAGTGAAATAGCGCACGCCGTATCACAGCACCCTGAAGGGCCTTACACATATCAAGATACTGTTTTGAAAGGTTTTGGCTCACCTCAACCCAATCGGTGGGATGCTTGTAATGCGCATAATCCCAATATCACTTATATGAAAGATCCCAAAACTGGGAAAAATAAGTATTACCTTTATTACATAGCGACGCGCGATGATAACAACATGAAGACCGATTGGTGGGATCATATCATTAACCAGCGGATTGGCGTTGCCGTTTCGGATTCCCTTAATGGACCTTGGACGCGTCACCCTCAACCAGTCATTACGCCACCGACGGGACCTTTACATTATTATTTGGTGAACCCTGGAGTTTGCCAGTTGCCTAATGGAAAATATTTGATGGTTTTAAAGGGTAGGCGTGCAGGAAAAGGTAAACAACCCGTGGGGCCTGTGCTTCATGGTTGGGCGCTTTCAGATTCTCCAACAGGACCATTTAAAGCGAAGGATACGTTACTTTTTCCCGCATCTTATTCTGCTGAAGACCCTTGCGTGTGGGTGCAGGATGGATGGATTATGGCTGCTGTAAAAGATTGGCATGGTCAAATATCAGGAACCCGAGGAATTAGCTTTGTTCGTGGCAAGATGGATTCCAAAGGGGATATTGCATGGCAAATTCCTGAAAATGCTTCGATTGCAGGGAGAGAGATTCGCTGGTCTGATGGAAAGAAAACGCATCTGAATGCGACAGAACGTCCCTTTATACTTTTGGATGCCTCTGGGAAACCCAGCCATTTATTTATGGCGGCCAGCGTGACGTCTCCCTTCAAAAACGGGAGTCAAATCCCCAAGAAAAATCGTAAAATCGTGCCGTTAGATAATCTGCCTTTCAATGCTTGCTTTCCATTAGAGCAAGAAT
>CAZOWD010000225.1:0-3303 GCA_964583225.1 uncultured Verrucomicrobiales bacterium
TCCTCAATCCCGTGTGCTGAAGGCACACCCTATAGAATTCACCGAAAAACCTTACCTCTTCTCTCTATGGGATGTGCCATTGGCACATGAGAAAGCCTTCGTTTTGATGACGATTTCCCTATTGCAGATTTTAGGATAAACCGCCCCGCTCCGATTAATATCTAGGGATGAGCAATTTGCGTCCAATTCTCAAATTGGTGCCTTTTAGCCCATTCGCCCGCTGGATCGCAGAGACCGAAGTTTTGTATTTTCGAGAGAGCCCGTAAAGCGTGTCACCTTTTTTGATGGTGTAACGAATAGGCGACTTATGCTTAGGCTTCACCTTTACCGCTTTGGGTTTAGGCGGAGAAGGCTTCGTTTGAGCCACTGTGGTTGGCCGACGCGTTGCGCTCGGTTTCCTTGGCGCTACCGTTGAGGCTACGGCAGGTGAATTTGAGCGAATACGTTGGTAAGTGGCAGTTTCTCTTCGAGTATTCCTAGGTGGAGTTTTGTAAGAGGCCACCACGGGCGCAGGAGTTTTGATTTTTGGCGGAGGGGTTGTTTTAGTTTTAGCAACCTCCTTCTTGGGTTCATCTGGAGCCCCTGCCACGCGATCGGCACGCCAAGCAACCCCCTTACTTTTATCGTCCGCCCAAGCTTCCACATAATTGCCCCGCTTATCAAAAGGCCCTACTCCAGGAACGAGTCCACGGTTACTGTGGTTTTCAGAAACACCACCACCGCCACCACACGCACTAAAAAAGAACGGCGCCAACGCCGAAGCAGCTAAAGTAATCCATGTCGCAAGGGAGAGTCCTCTCATGCGCGCGAGTATGCCACAGCCAAATCACTTGGCAAAAACTTAGTGAAAAAATGTGAGTTTCACTAAAAAACATAAGAATAATTCAGCTCCATGCGGATATCTTGGATGTTACTGCCGTCCTCCATACTGCTATTGCCGTAACGACAGCGGAACCAAACACCATCAAACAGTTCACTTTTGGGTCGATAATTTAAAGAAACATCAAACTCGTGCTCATCGGGCGAGGCATCACTCCCATGATCCGGCGTATTTCCAACAATCCACCCCGTATCCACCGTCACCCCCTTTAACCCGTGGGGCGAAAAATCATAAACGAGCCCAACCCGAAATGATTCCTCCCAAGCACGATCAAAATCCTCAATCATCGATGAGTTGTAAGCGGGGGTAGCACCCCATGGTTTACGAAAAGAAGTTTCTCCCCACGATTTAGTAACTGAAAATGATGCAGTGACATTACAGTATTCAACCGAGGCTTTCACACCAATCAATTGAGAATCAAAAGAACCTAATAAAGCGTCCCCCACACTTCTTTCATCCATCATCTGCGCCCCCATCCTTAACTTCCAACGATCTGACAACTCAAAATACCGCTCACCCTCCACGTAAAACGTATTATAAAGATCCCATCCGTATTGTTCCGTTAGAGCCAAAAAGCTCGCTTCGCTAAAATCATACCTCAGAGACAGAACCGTTACCCCGCGATCCACTCCATCCACCCCCGCAGCTTGGGACATACTTTCAAAATCGCTCGAAGTTGTCGTTTTTATCCGAAACACATGCCCTCCCGAAATCTTTAAATGAGGAATGCTCTGATTCCGAAAACCAACCGCCTCAAAAGTATAGGGTGTCATTCTGAAATCCCAACTGTTGATAAAAGGAATATCAATCCGCGACCGCCCAGCGCGAAACAGCGTGTCCTCGTGTTTGATATCGACATAAGCCTCACCCAACACCGTGTAACCTTTTTGCCCATCAGCCAACAACCCGATACCATCCCGATCCTTTGGCCCATAAAGTTTTTGAGATGTGTAAGCGGTTAGACCGAAACGAACTACTTTATTCCACCATCCCGTCTCCATCCCCACAGAACCTCCAAACGCAGCCGATTCCTTCACTCCGCCTTTGTAAATATCCCGGTGCAAATAATAAAATCGAGGGCGAATCGCAAACTTCACATCATCCACAAAAGGCTGATCAGTCCGTGGCCAACATTCCTCTCGCCACTTGGGTAAAAAATGACGAGGCAACAGCTTAAATGCGTCATATTGATGGATCAAACTCTCTGGAATATCTCCGATGAACTCACTCGCAGAACGCGATTCTTTCAAGTCTGCCTGCGCTGGATACCGCGACTTCACATACTCTGAGTTTGCAGCGGCAAATACAGAACCACCGCCTAACAAAGCAACGACAACTCCCAACCATACACAATTGCGCAACAACGACATGATTCCATTTCATGTCAGCTCAAAGCCACAAAGTCAACACCGCAACCAAACAACCGTTAAAAACGCTTCGGATGAGGACTTTCAGACGCCCCCAATGAAGAACATTTATTCATTTTTCCGCAATTTCAAGACAAACGCATTTTTTCAAAACGCTTACTAAGTGCGTTTGTTACATTATTTCACAACAAACCCAATCATCTCAATCATCTAACTGAAAAACTCATGCAAAAATTCAACCAATACTTTCTCGGCGCCATCAAAAACCACTACGCGGATTTTCAGGGAAAAGCAACCCGCAGCGAATACTGGTATTTCATTATCTTTTCGTTTATCATCTCCATTATTTTGGGATCCATTGACATCTTAGTCATCAACCCGGCACTTGGAGCTACTACAACTCAAGCTGCCCAAGGAGGATTCCTACAGGTAGTCTATGCATTTGCCGTCCTTCTCCCTAGTCTATCCATCGCAGTGCGCCGGTTACATGACCTCAACAAAAGCGGTTGGTGGTTACTCGTCGCATTTATTCCTCTCGTAGGCCCCATTCTTCTCATTTACTGGTTCCTTCAAAAAGGAGAATAAATGTCACCTCAAACATCTTCCTCCGATGAATATTAAACACATCCTCATTGGCTTTCTCAGTATATCCTTGCTTCCAACTGCGCTCATCGCCGCTGACAAAAAAGCAAAACAAATTCATTTTGAGAAAGGAACAACTCAACAAGTTGTCTCTGGGAACATCACGGGACATCAGTCCATTCTCTACAAAATCAATGCTCAGGACAAACAGTGGCTCAAAGTAGAAATGCTCCCCAAAGGAGGCGGTGCCGATTTCTCTATTTACGTTCCTGGTCAAAAAATTGGCGGAGAATCTTTGTTTAATTCTTTAGTAGGTGACCAAAAATACGTCGGTCAACTTTACAAATCAGGCGATCATGTCATCGAGATCTTTTTAAACCGCGCTTCTGCACGTCGTGGCAAGACATACCATTACAACTTGCTTGTGAGCATTACCGACACAAAGCCAGGGACTGAAGAAGTTCCGTCCACAGG
>CAZOWD010000226.1:0-3286 GCA_964583225.1 uncultured Verrucomicrobiales bacterium
AGCGTCGTGACGGTCAGTTCTTTCTCTTGGAGCGAACGGATCGCCATCACAGTAGTCTCAGCAGATGCGAGGTTCGTGCAGTGAGATATCTTGTGAGCGACGGCTGCAGAGCGGATCAAAACCTCGTCTTCACGAGCCTCATGACCACTTGGTGTGTTGATGCTAAACTGGATTTCTCCGTTTTTCATAGCGTCCAACACGTTGGGACGTTTCCGCTCAGCGAGCTTGTAAAGGCGTCCTACAGGAATCCCTTCGCTATCGAGGCGTTTGTAAGTTCCTCCCGTTGCCAAAAGCCCAAATCCAAGATCTACCAGATCCCGAGCCACTTTAACGGCGCGATCTTTATCGCGGTCATTCACAGAGAAAAAGACATTTCCTTTGGTTGGAAGCGGGTTAAATGCGCTCGTCTGAGCTTTGGCATACGCCATACCCATGTCTTTATCGATCCCCATGACTTCACCCGTGGACTTCATTTCAGGTCCAAGCACGATGTCGATTCCTGGGAATCGAGGCCATGGGAACACAGCTTCTTTCACGCAGTAATGAGCAGGAATCACCTCCTCAGTAAATCCAAGTTCCTTGAGGGTTTTACCCACCATCACCTTCGCGGCAAGTTTGGCGAGAGGCACGCCAATCGACTTAGAAACAAACGGCACGGTGCGAGATGCACGTGGATTCACTTCGATCACGTAAAGCTCTTCGTCCTTCACCGCAAACTGAATGTTCATCAACCCGCGCACGTTCAATTCGCGAGCGAGATCTTTTGCAGCTACTAAAATTCGCTGTTGAATCTCATCCGACAGCGTAAACGCTGGGATCACACAAGCCGAATCACCAGAGTGAATTCCAGCAGGCTCAATGTGCTGCATAATAGCTCCTACAACCGATGTTTCTCCATCGGAAATACAGTCCACATCAATCTCAACAGCATTATCGAGGAAACGATCCACAAGCACGGGACGATCTGGAGAAACGTCCACAGCTTCGTTCATGTAATGAGTGAGTTCTTTATCCGAATAAACAATCATCATCGCACGGCCACCGAGCACGAAGGATGGGCGAACGAGAACGGGGTAACCGATCCGTTGTGCCACGACGACAGCCTCTTCAGCGCTGACCGCCGTTCCTGCTTCAGCCTGCTTGAGACCTACTTTATCGAGCAGTGCTGAGAAAAACTTCCGGTCTTCTGCCAACTCAATGTCTTCTGGTGAGGTTCCGATGATAGGAACACCGTGACGTTTGAGGTCGGCAGCAAGGTTTAGCGGAGTTTGCCCGCCAAATTGCACAATCACACCATCAGGTTTCTCCTGATCGCAGATATTGAGCACGTCTTCCAAAGTGAGAGGCTCAAAGTAAAGTTTATCACTGGTATCGTAGTCCGTCGAAACCGTTTCAGGGTTTGAGTTCACCATCACAGTTTCGTAACCCAACTCTTTCAACGCAAATGAGGCATGCACACAGCAATAATCAAACTCAATCCCTTGGCCAATCCGGTTGGGTCCACCGCCGAGGATGATGATCTTTTTCGCCTCGGTCTCGCGGGCTTCATTTTCATCCCCGTAAGTTGAGTAATAATAAGGTGTATGCGCTTCAAATTCTGCAGCACAGGTGTCAACAAGTCGGTATGTAGGAATCACTCCTTCAGCTTTCCGCTGAGCTCGCACTTCATCCTGACTTATGCCACGAACGTGAGCGATTTGATAATCGGAGAATCCAAGGCGTTTTGCCTTACGGAGATCCATGGTCGCAAGGTTTTGTCCCTCTTGAACAATCTGAGAAAGGTGCTCGAGGAACCAAGGATCAATCGTAGTTACTTCAAAAATTTCATCAACCGTCCAGCCTTGTTCAAAGGCAGTTTTGAGCCAGAAAATACGCTCGGCGTTTGGAACAAGCAACTTGCGCTCGATCTCTTCGCGCGTTGGCTCTTGAGACCCTTTTCCATCAAATCCAAATCCAAATCGGCCAGTCTCAAGCGAGCGAAGCGCCTTTTGCATGGATTCTTTAAAGGTCCGGCCAATCGCCATCGCCTCGCCCACAGATTTCATCTGCGTCGTCAGCACGGGATCCGCTGTGGGGAATTTTTCAAAGGTAAACCGAGGAAGCTTCGTGACCACGTAATCGATCGTAGGCTCAAACGAGGCTGGAGTTTCCCTTGTGATGTCGTTTGGTAGTTCATCCAGCGTGTAACCAACGGCGAGCTTTGCCGCAATTTTGGCAATGGGGAATCCCGTAGCCTTCGATGCCAATGCCGAAGAACGAGACACGCGTGGGTTCATTTCAATAACGATACAACGACCGTCTTTGGGGTTCACAGAAAACTGAATGTTTGATCCACCTGTTTCTACGCCAATTTCGCGAATACAAGCAAACGAAGCATCGCGCATAATCTGGAATTCGCGGTCGGTCAGCGTCTGAGCTGGGGCTACAGTGATGGAGTCACCCGTATGGACTCCCATAGGATCAAGGTTTTCAATAGAGCAAATCACAACGCAGTTGTCTGCTCTGTCACGCATGACCTCCATTTCGTATTCTTTCCACCCAAGCAAACTTTCCTCAATCAACACCTCGTCCACGGGTGATAAATCAAGCCCGCGAGCCACAATCGTTTCAAATTCTTCTTTGTTATAAGCAATACCACCGCCTGATCCACCAAGCGTAAACGCAGGGCGGATAATCAAAGGTAATGTCCCGATGCTATCCGCAATTTCCCGAGCTTCCTCCATCGTGTGAGCCACGCCACTTTGAGGCAGATCCAAGCCAATTTTAAGCATTGCCTCTTTGAAGCGGAGACGATCCTCACCCTTATCAATGGCATCAGCATTTGCCCCAATCATTCGGACATTGTATTTATCCAAAACCCCAGATTTGAAGAGGTCCATGGAAACGTTCAATGCCGTTTGTCCACCAAGCGTAGGCAACAAAGCATCAGGTTTTTCACGAGCAATGATTTTTTCAATCACTTCAGGAGTGATTGGCTCAATATAGGTTTTGGCTGCAAACTCCGGATCAGTCATGATCGTGGCTGGGTTGGAGTTCACCAGAATGACTTCATACCCTTCTTCATACAGAGCCTTACAGGCCTGCACACCCGAGTAATCAAATTCACATCCTTGTCCAATCACAATCGGACCAGCGCCGATCACCAAAATCTTTTTAATAGTTGTATCCTTAGGCATTGGGTGTTGCTAAATTTGAAGGATTTATGCCGAAAAATACAAAATTGTAAAGAACCACTCGACACATTATGTCATTTTAGGGCGTTAATTTTTAAAGAACTACCCAATCC
>CAZOWD010000227.1:0-3272 GCA_964583225.1 uncultured Verrucomicrobiales bacterium
AGCCAGTAGCCAGTAGCCAGTAGCCAGTAGCCAGTAGCCAGTAGCCAGTAGCCAGGGGGTGGCAGATTTTTTTGTATTTTTGGTCTAGTTTTTCAATCGTTGATTCTTTGAATCGAATGAGAAAAGTTATCTCTACGCTTGCGGCTACTTGCTACCTGCTACTCGCTACTTTTTTAAAGAGATTGCTCTTTTTACTCAAAATTAGCTTCCAACTTTGCTCGCTCTGAGAATGATCGCTTTATTTACTGCTGGACAAGTGCGTGAATGCCATAAAGATGCCGCCGACTTTTACTCTTTGGTAAAACTGTTGAAATTTCACCTACTACTTTTATGTTTCAAGCTGTTAAGAATTATTTTTCTGAGTTTAAGGTGCTGAAAAGTGCTTCTAAAGATTTTTGGATCATCAATGGTATTCAATTCTGTGATGGATTGGCCTACTTTTCGATGATTTTGTCATTTTCGCTCTATTTAACCACCAACTGCGGATTTAACGATATTGATTCGGGGGCTTGGGTCGGAATTTTTACCCTTTATATTACTGCGTTTGTTTTTGCCGTGGGTTCGATTTGCGATACGATCGGTTTAAGAAAGTCGCTATTTATAGGGTTGCTTATGCTGAGTGTCTCTCGTTTAGCCTTAGGTGTTTCTCCGATTTATCTGGATGGCGAGGCTCTGGATTGGTCTGTTAAAGGGGCGATTATTATCATGGCGCTTGGAACCGCATTTATGGGGCCTGTTATCCAAGCGGGATTGAGACGGTTTACGAGTAAAGAGAACAGAGCGACCGGGTTTAATGTGTATTATTTGCTCATGAATATAGGAGCCATCATTGCTGCTGCGCTTGTTTTGGATGGTTTTCGTAAGGGATTTCCCAGTGTGGCGCATGCTTTAGAAGGCGTGGCTCCTAGCGGGCTCGTTTCTTTTTTAGATGGCGGTTTTGGCGATGTGAATGGAAACTTGGCGATTTTGATTTTTGGTTTTGCCATGTCGGTGATCGCGTTGTTTTTATCGACTTTGATTAACGAGGACAATTACGCAGAAGAGAGTGAGCGCGTTACTAATATTGATCCTAACCGTCGTCCTCTCGCGGTGTTTTTTGAGGTGTGGAAAGAGAAGCCGTTTCAGAAGCTTTTGATTTTGTTGATTTTGACGATTGGGGTTCGCATGGTTTTTGTGAACCAATTCCTCGTGATGCCTAAATATTATACTCGAATGCTGTATAGTGATTTTGAGCTCGGGCTAGCGAACTCGATTAACCCGGTTATTATTGTGGTTGGTTTGATTGTGTTGATCCCTGTGATTAATCGATTTTCTACGATTAAACTGATCATTGTCGGGATGGCAGTTTCCGCTATTTCGTTGGTGGTGCTCGCTGTGCCGATCCAGTGGATTATGGATCTTCCCTGGGTGCACACGTTGACTCAAGCTTATGTGTTCATCATTGTTGTGCAGATTGTTATTTTTGCCATAGGTGAGTTGATCTTCAACCCTCGCTTTATGGAGTATGTGGCCTCGGTCGCGCCCCAAGATAAGGTGACATCGTATATGGCGCTTTCTGCTTTGCCTATGTTTATTGCAAAGCCAATCAATGGTTTTGTGAGTGGCATGTTGATTTACCGTTATTGTTACGATGGCATACGTCCCAAAGTGGAAACGGGGAACGTGGGGTATATGGATTCTCCGGAGTTTATGTGGCTGATTTATTTGGTGTTTGCTCTGATGAGCCCAATTGCTGTGATGGCATTGAAAAATTACTTTAATTCGAATGAAGCTGATAAACAAAAAGCTCAGAAAAACATGAAAAAAGAAGGAGATGTGGCATGAAGAAGCAAAAGATTAATGTTTGGGTGATCCTCAAAGACGCCATTATTTTATTTGTTGTCTCTACGGTTTTGGTGATTATTGCCGATAAAGGATTTGGTATGCTGAAAGACAAAGGGGTGAAAGATGACCCTCTCGTTGCCGCGATTCACCAGAATAAGTTTAAAGAGCTGAAAAAATTGTTACGTTCAGGGGAGAACTCTGTCGCCGTTGTTGATGGGCATGGACGGACTGCCTTGATGCAGGCTAGTTTTGTTAATTACTCTTCCGCGAAGCTGTTGAAAGAGGCAGATCAAAGACGCTCAGAAATGGTTGCAGCACTTTTAGAGCACG
The DNA here is from genome assembly GCA_964583225.1 of uncultured Verrucomicrobiales bacterium. Taxonomy (GTDB): domain Bacteria; phylum Verrucomicrobiota; class Verrucomicrobiia; order Verrucomicrobiales; family Akkermansiaceae; genus Oceaniferula. The sequence continues at coordinate 2,155 of CAZOWD010000227.1, forward strand.
GAGCTAAAGTGAATGAGGTGGATAAGGATGGCTGGTCCGCTTTGATGTGGGCCGCTTGGAGTGGTCAGCCCAAGGTGGTTTCCGAACTTTTAGAGGCGGGAGCCGATGTTGATCTCGTAGGACACAATGGATTTACAGCATTATCCTTGGCGGCAATGAGAGGAAAGTCTGAGATTGTCAAACAACTGCTCGATCACGGAGCAGATGTTACGGTGAAAACGAAAAAGGGCCAGACCGCTTTAGATCTGGTGATTCAGCAGAAAGAGAAATACATGGATGAAGATGGCGAACGGATTGAGCGTTTTACAAAAACTTTGAAGTTGCTGGAAACTCATAATTCTGCACCAAAAAGCAACGATTGATCGTTGGGTGTGTTATTTGTTTTTGCTGTGCAGAGATTTGTAAATTTTTGAGTTTTTTTGATTTACTTTATTTTTGTTTTTTTTAAACGTTCGTCACGCAATCGAAGATTGTGACACGAAAATCCTTAAAATTATGAAACTAAAGACACATTACGCAGCTATCGCGTTATCATTCGGGCTTGCCGCGGCGAGCAACGCAGCTATTGTTGCTTCTAGCGACATCACTGTAACTGCTAGCGGAGTTCAATCACCCAGTGCAAGCGGTTCAAACTACTCTCACACAGCCGACGGTTCTGGTCTCTCAGCTACGTTGACAGATGCAAACCTTGCGACGGTAACACACGTTGAGGGCTTCAGTGCTAGCACTCAATACCTAGGTCAGAGCACAACAGGTACTTTTGATGCTACTCTCACTTATACATTCGCATCTGCTTTGGGTAAGCTTAACACCATCGCAGTGTGGAACTATTCTCAAAGCAATCAACCAAATCGTTGGGCGGATAGTGTTGATGTTTCTGTCGATACAGGATCTGGAATGACATCCATTGGAAATTTTAAGCTTTCAGACCCAACCACAAATGGCTTCACCGCAGATCTCATTGATCTTTCAGGAGAAAATTTAGTGGGAGTTACCGCTGTTTCTTTGAAAATTAATCAAGGGAAATTTGATAGTAATGGTACTGAGCATACGTCAGGGTTAAGTGAGGTTGCCTTCCAAACAGCTGCCGTCCCAGAACCATCATCCGCAGCGCTTCT
>CAZOWD010000228.1:0-3236 GCA_964583225.1 uncultured Verrucomicrobiales bacterium
TGAAGTCAGTTCCAGCTGTCCCAAAACATCGTCCATAGCCCGCTCTTTGCCACCATAAGCTTCATCCAGCTTTTTCTCGACAATGTGATCTGGAGCTATCGCAAGAGTAACATCTCGCCCCAAAGCAAAACGAAGATCCTCCATCACTTGAGGGTTGAGCGGATCCACCAAGCAAACCGTCAGTCCTTCCTCATTAAAGCTTACAGGGAGAGCCCCGTGCAACTGCGCAATTCCCGGAGGAACTAAAGCCAACAAATCCTTGGGTGGCACATAATTACTTATATCAAGCATTTGAGCCCCCAGCTCATTAGCAATAATTGGCCAGATATCATCTTTTGACTGAATGACATCGTAGTCAGCTAAAATTTCGGCAAGCTCTTTACCGCTATTTTCCACCTCATTAAGAATATCCGTGGCAAGATATTGATCAATCAGGCCTCGGTTAAGGAAGATGTCGATGAGTTGTGAATTGTCCATGTAAAAGGTTAGGTAAAATCTATAGATAAAATGAAAGATGTCCTTTAAATCGCTGATTACTCACCGTCAGCCATCGTGACTCGAAGCACCTCTGAGGCCGAGGTTTTTCCTGATAAAACTTTTCGGATTCCGTCCTCTCGGAGGGTGCGCATTCCGAGCTCTCGGGCTCTGCGTCTCAATTGTGGTGAGGTTAGTTCTTCGTTAATGAGGTGACGCACTTCATCATCGATTTGGAAAATTTCAAAAATCCCCATACGTCCCTTGTAACCGATATTTCGGCACTTATCGCACCCAGCAGGCCCCATAACCTGACTTTCTGCCGCCTGGCTAGCATCTAAGTTGAGAATTCGCATTTCCCGCTCTGAAAGAACAGACGGGGTCTTACAAATTGGGCAAAGTTTACGAACCAATCGCTGAGCAATAATGGCCCGGACAGATGACGCAACCAAAAATCGCTTCACGCCAATATCAGCCAAACGAGCCACGGCCCCAGGAGCATCATTTGTGTGAAGGGTTGAAAATACAAGGTGACCCGTCAATGCCGCTTGAATAGCGATACCAGCAGTTTCCTCGTCACGAATCTCCCCCAACATGATCACGTTAGGTGCCTGACGCATCATCGCCCGCAAAGCAGCGGCAAACGTCATACCAATCTCCGTGTTCACCATCACTTGGTTAATACCAGCAAGTTCATATTCCACAGGATCTTCCACCGTGATAATCTTGCGGTCTGAGGTGTTAATCGTATTTAAACATCCATAAAGCGTCGTGGTTTTTCCTGAACCCGTTGGTCCAGTCACCAAAATAATACCATCGGGAAGACGAATCAATTTCTCAAACGTAGCTTGGTCATCCGACAGGAATCCAAGCTCAGGAAGTCCCAACATGAGAGAGGTTTTATCCAAAATACGCATCACGATACTCTCTCCGTGGTTGCTTGGAACAGAAGATACCCGCAAATCAACTTCCTTACCCGCCACTCGGATCTGAATCCGCCCGTCCTGAGGAAGGCGTTTTTCCGCAATACTCATGCTCCCGCTCATCACCTTAATCCGCGCGATGATCGCAGGGTGCAACTTCTTGGGGTGCTTCGCAATTTCAATGAGTTTTCCATCCACGCGATAGCGGATTCGGAGATACGTCTCCATCGGCTCAATATGAATATCACTTGCCCGCATCTTAAAGGATTCCAACAACATTGAGGAAACCATTTTGATAATAGGAGCATCTTCAGCCGAAACAGCCTCCTCGCCATCAACCCCCACAACCGTAAAGCTTTCTTCCTCCGACTCAGAAGCTTCACCGCCATAGTTTTGGAAAATCACTTGCGCAATCGCAGAAGGAGTCGCCACCATGGGGTTAATTTCCCGCCCCAACACGTGTGGCAAGCTATCCAGCACCTCAAAATCCAAAGGATCAGCAATAGCCACCGTCAAATACACCCCATCATCAGCAAGGGGAACCGTATTAAACCGCTTGGCAACATCCGCGGGAACCCGTTCAAAAATCTCAGCGGGCAATTCCAAATTCGCCAGGTCAATGTAATCCATGCTGGCGCTTTGAGCGCAAACTTGAGCTACCTGCTCCTCAGTAATATATTGATCGGCAATTAGGCGCTCCACAACACTCTCCCGCCCTCTTAGTTGGCCTCGGACAGCTTCAATGCTCTCCGCAGTAAGCAACTGGGCTTCAGTCAGGAGTTCGAGCAGATAATCTTCGTTAGAATACACAATAAAATCTTCGATTAGATGGTTGAAAGTTTGAAAGCGAAATGGAGATTTCCAAACCTAATACTTGGAAAGCAACTATGACAAACTGGACAATCCCCCCCATTCCGTCAAGCAGACAAGTCCAAAAAATTAGATTAATTTTCACCTTATAAATCAATGTAATTACAAGAGATATACTATCCGTTTGCAATGTAATCACAAAACAAAACCAACGTTCCTATTTTTTCAAAATATCCACCAGAATCCTTGCAATTAATCATCGCAACAATCCGTCAAATTAGCTACTCTCCGTGCAAGCAATGAACAGCAAATCACCCAAAAAGCTCCCCATTACCATCTCCAACCTCGCCGTCGAGGAACTCGATCAGGTTGAAAAGGCAAATATCCAGTTCTCTATGTCAGAGCTTGTAGAATGGGTGAATGCAGCTGTGGAACGATTCTTCCCCGAAGCCAATGCAAGCGTTGACAAGCGAGTGAGCAACACATTTACCGTGCGCACTCTACGGCATTACCAAACTCTCGGGTGTTTGGATTCTCCCGAAAAAAACGGACGCAATGCCATCTACGGATTTCGCCATTACCTCCAAGCTCTGCTCATACGCAAGTTGCTCTACCTCCGCTACTCGCCCGACCAAATCCGCGAAACCCTCAATGGCAAATCCAATAAGAGGTATAAGGAAATGCTGTTCTCCGATATCAATATCGCCCCTACCACCCGAACAATTCCGTCTTCTCTTTCCTCTTACCCCCGTTCTCAAACGCGAACTCACATCGCGCTCAGCCCAGATGCCGAACTCGTCCTGAGCAAATCGCCTCAACGTTTAACTACCGATGAACGATTGCAACTTCTGCAATCACTTCAGGAATTTTTAGAAATTCAATAACCCTCCATGTGCCAACGGCACAATTTTCTACTCCAAAGGCCAAGTTTTCACCCAATGAGTGAGGCTTCTCTAGATGATGTTATGAGCCCACTATTCCTTATGGAATAAGGTTTCCAGGATCAACCATGACAACAATTTTCACATT
>CAZOWD010000229.1:0-1956 GCA_964583225.1 uncultured Verrucomicrobiales bacterium
ACATCCTCCGCTTTGTCAAAAAACGACTCACCGCACTCAAAAAAGAACGCAATGTGCAGAGTTATAGCGATGTCACCAACACGCTCGCCAATCTTTTCACCAACTCCGAAGAAAACTCAGACTCAGTCCGCTCCATCAAAGACTCAATCAGAGAAAAATTTCAGGCGGGACTCATCGACGAATTTCAAGACACCTCCCCGCAGCAATGCTCCGTATTCCTCAACCTTTTTCACTACGACGATCGCTATTTTCACATCATCGGCGATCCCAAACAATCCATTTACCGTTTCCGAGGTGCCGATGTTTTTTCCTACATCCAAGCCAAAGAAAACGCCGACCACGAATTCAGCCTGCTGACCAATTACCGCTCGTCACCACGGATGATTCACGCCGTCAACCAAGTCTTCACGCAGTCTGACGACCCATTTCTAGTCGATAAGAAAATCGCATTCTCCCGTGCACTCTGGCAAGGGCAAGGTGAGGATTCCACCCCACCTTCGCTTACTGGCGCCCCCGCCCTCCACATCCATTCGATTTCTTCCAAAATCACAAAAACGGATTCTATCAGAAACGCGTGTTACCAAAATATCGCAAAGGAAATCCTAGACCTCCTCGGCACGCCTTGGGACACGCTATCCCCCGACAAACAAGGCGTTGTTTCACCTGGCGACATCGCTGTGCTCGTCCGCACCTCCAAAGAAGCCCAAGGCATCAACGACCTCCTCTCCAAGCTCAATATCCCAGCGACTCTCAACTCCAGCACATCGCTCATCAGCAGTGAGGAAACAGGCGAAATTCTCACCATCCTTTCCTCGTTGTTAGAACCTCGCAAATCCGAGCTCTTACGGATGGCTCTTCTCACGTCAGCCCTCGGAAATGGCACATTATTATCCGAAGACAACCCGGCAAAATTTGACAACATCACCTACCAGTTCGCAGAGCTTCATAAAACCTGGCACAAACACGGACTCATGCCGATGATGCTTGATTTTATTAGAGAATTTGACGTCCGCACAACTCTGCTCTCACGATCTCAAGGGCAAAGACGCATCACCAATTTCATGCATCTTATCGAGTTACTCGATGAAAAATCTCGCACCCAGAAACTCACCCCATCCGCCATCGTTCAATGGCTCGAACTAGCCATTCAAGGCAGCGTTATCGATACCGATAGCGAGGTGCTCGAACTCCGCATCGCCACCGATGATGCAGCCGTTCAGATCCGCACCCAACACACAAGTAAAGGGCTAGAGTATCCCATCACCTTCGTCACCTCCCCATGCCCTGCTGACCTCAAATACCAAAAACCCACGCTCAGCTACCACGATTCAAAATCACTCGCCCCTCTCTTCGCCGCTATCGAAGACAAAGATTCGCCCATTTACGAACAACGAAAAAAAGAAGCTCTCGCCGACTCCGCGCGTCTCGCCTATGTCGCCCTCACGCGCTCTGAAATTCTTTGCCACTTCTATTTTATCCCCACAGAAAAACCAGACGAGCACGCCGTGATCCAGATGTTAGGCATGACAGACATGCCTACCGACGAAGACCTACAAGCCATTGCGGAGGCCTCTTCTGGCTGTATCGCTTGCGATGAAATTCAACCTGACATCTTTGACCAAACCATCCAACCATGGGCAGGAATGCCTGGGGAAAATGACTCACTTCCCGAACTCAAGACGCGAGACAAATCCAACATCCACATCACCCACAACCAACGCACCACCTCGTTCTCAGGCATCACACGAAATGCCCCCGACATCGTGCACGATAACGATTCACACACCCAACCCGACACCACACCTACCCTAACGGACGCAACCGTCTCAGTCTCCTCCCCAACTCCAGAATTCTGGAAAAAACTCCAAGCGGGAGCATCTCTCGGGCTCGTCTTCCACGAAATCCTCGAAGAAATCGATTTCCAATCGCCAGACACCCTCACAGAACTCGTCACCA
>CAZOWD010000229.1:2056-3206 GCA_964583225.1 uncultured Verrucomicrobiales bacterium
CTCAACGACCTCCCCTCAAACCACCTCGATGGCTACCTCACGGGCTTCATCGATCTCATCTTCGAGCATGACGGTCGCTACCATCTGCTCGATTGGAAAACAAACCGACTCGAAAACTACAGCCAGCAATCCATCGCAGAATCCATGGCTGACCACCACTACTTCCTGCAATACCACCTCTACACCCTCGCGCTCGATCAATTTCTCGCCCAGCGACTCCCCGACTACGATCCAGAAAAACACCTCGGCAATATCTACTATGTTTACCTCCGAGGCATCGACCCCGCCACCCCAGGCAGTGGCGTATTCACCGACCGCGTAACTTCAGCCCGCCTCAACGCCCTTCGTGCGGCCTTCGGCTTGAAATCCAACGTCTAAACATCCCCTCCGCCCACGCTACTGTCACGATCCAATCAGCCAACAAGTCACATTTTCAATTTCCAGCCATGCTCTCCAACCACTTTTCCCACTTCCTCGCCAAACACCACAAGCCAGCTTCTCCTGAATTTGAACCCTTGGTCAAAAAACTCTGCGACCTCACCGCTGCGGGCTCTTCCTGTATCGATCTCAGCAACGATACCAGCCACTCACTCAGCGAATGGCAAACCATCCTCCACTGCGATGCCCCCGAGAGCGCCGTCGGCTCACCAGGCTCAAGCTCACCACTCATCCTCACCCCCGAAGGCAAACTCTTCCTCCAGCGCTATTACCTGCATGAAAATGCCGTCTTCTCCGTGATCGACAAAGCGGCTCGCGATCAAGGCCAAGAGATCCCCCAAAACCAGCTCGATAGCGTTCAAAAACTCTTTCAGACCATCGAAGGAAACGACCAAGCCAGCGCCGCGATCAGCGCTCTTAAAAACCGCCTAACCATCATCTCTGGCGGACCTGGAACGGGGAAAACCACGACCGTCGTAAAAATACTCAGCCTTCTGCGCGAATTTGGACATTTCACCACACCGAGCGATTGCCTACTTCTAGCCCCCACAGGAAAGGCGGCTGACCGACTCCGCCAATCCATCATCAAGGGACTCAACCAAGAAAAACTAAGCACCGAGGACTTCCCCACCGACACCTCAACCATCCACCGCGCCCTCGGGTGGAAACCTAACAGCATTGAATTCCGTCACAACGCAACAAACCCACTTAC
>CAZOWD010000230.1:0-3202 GCA_964583225.1 uncultured Verrucomicrobiales bacterium
GTGATGAGAATTGTTCCAATTTGTCATTTTTTGGATGTTTTCGTTTTTAATGCGCCCCGATTGCTTCAGTGACGTATTATCGGCTTGTGAAATGGGTATTTTTACGTCTGCTTAGTTGTATGCGTTTTTACAGCACGAATAGCCCTGAGACTTATGTTGAATTTGGTGAGGCGGTTCTCCGTTCTCTTCCATCCGATAACGGACTTTATATGCCTGAGCGTATTACCGCGCTCGATGAGTCATTTTGGAACGATTGGAAATCCATGACATTTCAAGATATGGCATTTCGTGTGATTGCTACGTATTTGCAGGGCTCGATCCCTGATGAGGATCTTCGTGAGATTGTTGACGATGCCTTTAACTTTGCCGCCCCAACCGTTAAGTTGGATGATACCCACCATGTGTTGGAGTTATTTCATGGCCCAACTTTGGCATTTAAAGATTTTGGGGCTCGGTTTATGGCTCGCGTGATGGCGTGGCTTACTCGGAACTCCGATGAGCCTCTCACGGTATTGGTGGCGACTTCTGGCGATACAGGCGGGGCCGTGGCCAGTGCGTTTCACAATGTTTCAGGCACTCGTGTGGTCATTCTTTATCCTTCAGGAAAGGTAAGCGGACTTCAGGAAAAGCAACTTACCGCGCTTGGTGGAAATATCACGGCGCTTGAGGTGGACGGAAGCTTTGATGACTGCCAGCACATGGTAAAATCGGCATTTCTCGATGCCGAAACTGCGAGCGCTTGTCATTTAACATCCGCGAATTCGATTAATATCACACGCCTTATCCCTCAAATGCTTTACTACTTTGAGGCGGCGCGTCAGCTTGAGACAGAACCAGTTTTTGTGATTCCTAGCGGAAACTTTGGAAACCTTACGGCTTGTTTGATGGCCATGAAAATGGGGCTTCCAGTAAAACACCTAGTCGCTGCAACCAACGTAAACGATGTGGTGCCTCAGTATCTCGCTACTTCAAACTATGAGCCAAGGCCATCCGTGTCTACGTTGTCCAATGCTATGGATGTTGGCGCACCTAGTAATTTTGCGCGGATGCTTGAGTTGTTTGAAAACAACTGGGAGAAGATGACGCAAACGATCGCGGGATACGCTTACGACGATACGCAAACGCGTCAGGCGATGCGTGAAGTGTATGAAAAATTTAACTACGTGATCGATCCGCACGGCGCTGTTGGATACTTGGCATCCGAAGCGTGGTTGGCTGATCATGCCGGAGACACCACCGTGATTTTGGAAACAGCTCATCCAGCCAAATTCCCAGAAACAGTGGCTGAAGAACTTGGGGAGGATGCCGTTAGCATACCTGAGCGACTTGCCTGTTTGAAAAATAAAGAAAAAGTTTCTATTCCGATGCCTTCTGATCCCCAAGCATTGATGGAGTGGTTAAAAGCAAACTAGAGGTCGAAAAAACTTAGAATGGGACTAAAAACGAAAAATTTTTAAAAAGTTTAAAAATATACCATTTTAAGCTTGTCAGAGGGAGGTCGGGCACGTAAGAACTCCCCGCCTCAACTGCTTGCGAGCAGATCGAAGCAATGTTCGACCTTAACCAGCGAGCATTTAAAATAACCTATATGGGTAGGTGGCCGAGTGGTTAAAGGCGGCAGACTGTAAATCTGCTCTCGTATGAGTACGCTGGTTCGAATCCAGCCCTGCCCACCAGCTTTCCAATGAAGGAGTTACGTTAATGCGTAGCTCCTTTTTGTTGGGTGTGTCCAGCAGGGCGTGCGAGCAGATAAAAAAAGCGGCGGGATTTCTCCCGCCGCCTATTCGATGATCGGCTGTGCGATGACTACTGTTGCTTTTTTAGCGAATAGTGAGTGGGGTGGCCTGGTTGGCGAACTCGATCCGTGCCGTATAGATGGTGCATCCAAACTCGGCGTATTTCATCGTAAAGGGAGCGTCTTCCAAGCCTCCGTTGTCAATGGATTCCAGAGCGCATTTGTATCGCTCACAGGAGGTTGTGCCTAGTTCTCCTAGCGAAGCGTTTTTTGACTCGGGAATGAGCATTAAACTGTTGGCGGTAACGAGACGAGTGATTCCATTTTTTGATGGTTCGGGGTGACGATGGGCGTAGCGGCTTGGGCTTCGCTCGATGGCGAGCATCCGTCCATCGTGTGACATGATGGTAAACACAACTGGGCAGATGAGAGCGCGCTTGCTGAGCATATCCACGGCTTCGTCATAAGTGGCGCACGTCTCGATACATTCGCGTAAGAGCATTGTGGGTGCTGCTCCCATACTAATGGGATCGATGTCCGTAAAAACGGCGTTGATAGCGACACTGTAAGGCGTTTTCCCTTTTCTGTAGGCGGTGAGCATAGAGGTCATGCCTGCAAAAGCAACATCCTGAGAGTGTTGAGTTTGTCGAAGGTAGATTGTTTTCTTGAGTGCTTTATCGGGGTCGGCCCAGTCGAGGTTCCGCCACATCTCTGCAGATCCGTTATCGAGGATACAGACCGTTGTGCAACCTACGGGGGTGGCTTCGCGTGCGGCAGTTCCCAAGATTTTAATGATTTCGGGGAGAGTTGGAATTTTGTTAACCATCAGGGCGATGATGGCGAGTTCGTAGCTGAGGTTGATTGCAAGAACGGAGACGTAAGGAACGCCCGCTTCTTTTGCAGTTTGTTTCATTTCATTTCGATAGCTCGAAGGAATGATTCTGCGTGCAAGCAACTTTAATGCTGTGGTGTAAGTGGAGGACTCGACAATGTTGCGGATCCATTTGTTCTGGTAAATCGTGTTTTGAATATCGTTCATGATGAGAAACGGAATTTCACCGGATAGTCTTGTGTTTTATTGCAAACATCCGCGAAGACTTAAACGCGTGTGTTTGTTGTTTTAGCTCGTTTTTTATAGCTTTAAGGCATGCAGGAATGCCTGCCTGCTGTCGGTTGCGGATTCAGAAATAGTGATAATGTGTAATTATTGCAAGAATAAATTGCAACAATGTGAAAATTGTTGTCATGGTTGATCCTGGAAACCTTATTCCATAAGGAATAGCGGGGGAATAATCTTAGAATCCGCAGTTGGCTCATCAAAACGAAGGCGTTTCCCTCATGTGCCAACGGCACAGCCCATACCAGCCCAACGTGGAGGGCGAAGGCCGACCCGTTGGGTTTTCAGGGATGGAATAGAAAAATTATGTGCTGAATGCACATCCCATAGAGAGAAGAGGTAAGGTTTTT
>CAZOWD010000231.1:0-3200 GCA_964583225.1 uncultured Verrucomicrobiales bacterium
TCAACTTCACTCAACACAAAAAAACCAGCTTTTGAATCAGCCATTCGCGCGGCCGCTGATCGATGGGAATCTGCTTTTAGCGCTAGCACCAAAGACCTTTCCTACACAATTGCAGTCAGTTGGGCAGCTAAGAGCGGAGGAACACTTGCCGCTGGGGGACCAACTTGGAATAGCTCAAATAATGAAATAATATCAGCAACCCTAGTCTGGGATAATGATGGATCTAGCAAGTTTTTTCTTGATACGAGTGTCTCTTCCAATTCTGAGTGGACAAAATACTCATCACGCAGTATGAACTTTGGAGCGGGAAATGTTAATGTAGAAAGGGTTTACTACAACGCGACAACTGGAGCAGAACGTGATTACACTGATTTATATTCAGTTGCTCTTCATGAAATTGGTCACACCATCGGTTTTGTCTCATCTTATCCAAAATTTACGGTTCTCGATGCAGATTCAGACGGAGATCTTGACCTCTCAGATGGTAGTCAAATCGCTTACTCTGGCGGACACTCAAACATTTCAATTTCTACCCCTGAATACACAACTCCAGACCCTTACCTTTTTCCACACACAGGATCTTCTATTGGTTCCTCCTACAACCCCATGCTTATGTCTCCTAGTGTTGTTGCGGGAATTAGAAGAGACTTATCTGCCGCTGACATACAAATCGTGGCTGACATTCAAGGGTTTGACAACGTTGATTTTTCCCCTGTCCCCGAGCCATCATCCAGCCTACTTATCGGGCTCGGCTCCATCGCGCTGATCCTCAGAAGACGTAAACAATAACTTCTTTGATTAGAAGGGGGGAGAGTTCAGTCAATTTGTGGGGCAAGTTTGTAACTTGCCGACTGGATAATGTGCAAAGAATCCATCGATCCGTCGCATCAGTTTAACCTTCAGCCAAAAGATAACAAACCACCCCGCATCACTCTTCACTCTTCACTCTTCACTCTTCACTCAAAACTCAAAACTCAAAACTCAAAACTCAAAACTCAAAACTCTCCTAATTTTTCCCTTTGAGATAGGCTCCTGTTAATCCTGTAAACACTAGGAATATGACAATCCAAGTGTAATGCAGTTTTGAAGACGATTCGATGACGAGATCGAGAGAAGGCGAAGTGGGACGAGATTCCTCACCGGCCTCCTTTGACGTCGCCGTGGTTTTTGAAACCTTTTCACCCTTTAATGCTTTTTTATGAACCGAGGAAGGTGTCGAAGTGAGGGACGTCTCACTCATTTGAATACCGCGAGTAAATCGGAATACCTCTCCCCGCCCCTTCACAATCGTTTGGATCATCTGGGGAGCAACCTCCGTGGCGAGTTGCTGTCGGATCATTTGTTGAGCAATCCTTTTTAAAGCATTTTTCTCTTCGAGACTATTTCCTCGCAAAAAGTCATCAACCTGTCTCACATCGAAGTTTTTCTTTCCCTTAAAAAGTGGATTATTAAGTGCAGAATCTTCAAAGGTAGCATTTCCAACTTGATGAACTCCAGCGGCTTTGTGGTCGAGGTAAATCCGCTGGCGTCGCGTATTTAACCCCCAGGCAGCTTGTTGCCATTGAAACTTGTAAAGTTGCGTTCTGGCATCTTCATTTGACGCAGGATCAATCGATCTGTTTTTGGTTACTTTTTCTAACTCTTCGACCGCTTCTTTCTGTTTTCCATTGCGCATATAATAACTTGCCATCTTTAAGGATTTGAGCCCTCTCCGAGCTTCTTGAGACTGTTGATTGCGAATGATCTCTTGGTAATCTGAAAGAGAATAATCCTCCCTCCTCTGACTCCCACGCAACTCAAAGCCTCCGTCGTGTGAGATGAGTTGATACCCGTGAGGCACGAGAACATCCCAGGTCACTGATTCGATAGGGATATCGAAGGTTGGTGCGAGTAAATGAAGATGACGCTCGTCCGAGGTATTTGCGTAAACGAGAGCAATCCTCGCCGAGTGATCGCTGGCATTGTTTGGAGTGACGAGAAAGAGGTAAGCCCCCCCCTCTTTGACAATCGAAACCGGCGTATCATTCACGGAAACACTGTAGAGTTTTGAATGGGGTGGAAGCGTGATGCGAAGTCTCGTTTTTTCCTTTACCTGAGCCGATAGGTTAAGCTCAGTAATCGAATTCCCTTGCGGTGCAACCACCGTCGTCATTTGATTATCTGTTACTCGAAGTTGAAGAGTCTTTGCCATTTCATGACGTTTGATCGAAAGAGTCACCGAGGAGTCAGCCCCATTTAATCGGAAACAAAGTGTTGGCACGGAGGAGTTTGATGGATTCCAGAGTAAACGTGGCACGGACGACCAGTCACATTTTTTCCAACTGGCATGACGCGCTACAGCCTGGCTAGAACCTTTCGAGGAAGCGTTGGATTCCGGGGCAGTAACAACTTGTAAATCGAGCCGCTCCGATGAGCGAACCGCCAAAAAGTGGTTAAAGCGTTTTACATCGGGGAAACGAGCGGGGCGTAGTTGTTCTGTATTCGACAGTTGACGGTCGGCACCTCGTTGATATTCGATGTAAAAAGTTACTTTACCCAGAATGCCACGTCGGAACTGAACCTCCCATTGGCTCTGAGGTGATAAATCAGATGCCTTTTGAGAGGATGTCTTCTTACTTTTTTGACGAGACGTCGCATCTGGCGACAACGGGAAAATCCCCTTAACCAAAGGACCACTCACGCGAACGGTCCGAGCCTCCTCAGGAGTAAGACCGGGAAGAATCACTTTCATCGACTTCACTGCTGCGTGCTCGATGAGATAAGCCGCTGAGATTCGCGTGCGAGTTTGCCCTTCTCGGATAGAAACCTCCTGGAGCGCGCTCCCAGTAATCCAGGCATTTAATTTTTCAATCGCAAGAGACAGGCGCCAATCCGACTGGAGGATGCGAAATGCCAAACCGCCATGCGATTTAACCTGCGTGTTGAGAGTTTTATTATCATTGAGGTTTAATCGTGAAACATGATGACGATCAACCGCGCGAATGCGAATTCCCTTTTCAGGAATAATAATAAGCTGACCGCTCTGACGAATCGCCTCATTAATTTGGATACCAGGAACCTGCCATGTTTGATGTGTTTTTAACGCGGCGAGCTGATGTGAATTGGGCTCTTCAGCGAGCGTGATAGAAAAAACCTGTTTTCCCATCGTTCGCCCGTTGAGGTGAAGAGTAACAACACGCTGAGCAACGTTATTTTTATTG
>CAZOWD010000232.1:0-3183 GCA_964583225.1 uncultured Verrucomicrobiales bacterium
GCAGAGCCGAAGTCTCCACTCTTATGCGCTGGTGGCATAAGAACACGATTCCTGAGCTGGTGGAGGTATTTATCGCTTTTTATGCCTCTTTTTTATCATCCTTGCAGTTGACGAATCGGCAAGGCTGGCTATGTGTTGCGCCATGCAAGACCCTAAAGATTTTATGAAGGATGACGAAATACTAAAAAATGAGGAAACTTCCCCTGATTGGGAAAGTGCTGATGATTGTTCTGGTGCCACCGATGCTACAGGCTCACCCGTGAATTCCGATGAGGGAGCCGAGGCTGACTTGGATGGAGCTTCACAGGAAGAAGTCGATCCTTGGGAGGCGTTGGAACTGGAAGTGGCAAAGTGGAAAGATCAAGCCATTCGCACAGCTGCCGAGTTGGAGAATTATCGGAAACGAATGAGCCGTGAGAAACTTGACGCGGTTCGCTATGGAAACCAAGGGCTTCTTGAGGAGTTGCTTCCTGTTTTGGACAACTTTGATATGGGAATGCAAGCTGCAGCTCAAGAAGAAGGAAGCATGCTTTATATGGGCATGAAGATGGTGCAAAAGCAAATTGAAGACTTTTTAGCATCGCAAGGCGTGACTGAGATTCCTGCTGAAGTCGGCGGGGATTTTGATCCGAATCTCCATGAGGCGATTAGTCAAGAGCCCTCGGATGAGGTGCCTGCAGATAAAATTATCCGGGTGGTTCGCAAGGGATACAAAATGGGGGATCGCTTACTTCGCCCATCCAATGTGCTTGTGTCTCTTGGAAACGAAGCCCCAGCGGACCAAGATGGTTCTGAAAACTCAACTGAAAGCTAAAAATTATGTCTTCTAAACGTGATTATTACGACGTCCTTGGCGTGTCTAAGGATGCCACAGTGGTGGAGATGAAAAAAGCTTACCGCAAGTTGGCTATTAAATTTCACCCAGATAAAAATCCTGACGACAAAGAGGCTGAGGATAAATTTAAAGAGCTCGGTGAGGCTTACGAAGTGCTGAGCGATGAGGAAAAACGCGCAGCTTATGACCGCTACGGACATGCCGCTTTTGAAAACGGAGGCGGAGGCGGTGGCTTTGGAGGATTTGGTGGAGGATTCCACGATGCCTCTGATATTTTTTCTCAAGTTTTTGGTGGCGCCTTTGGAGGTGGCGGGTTTGAGGATATCTTTGGCGGTGGAGGCCGTCGCCGAGATCCCTCTGGTCGTCAGCCAGGAAGTGACCTTCGTTACGATTTAGAAATCACTTTGGAAGAAGCCGCTGAGGGCGTTCAGAAAGAACTAGAAATTGAAAAGCTTGAAGCGTGTAAGGCTTGTGGAAGCTCTGGTTCCAAAAGTGGAAACGGTCGGAAAACGTGTTCAACCTGTGGTGGTCACGGCGTAGTGACACGTCAGGCGGGTATCTTTGTGCAACAGTCTGAGTGTCCTTCCTGTCATGGCGCAGGTCAGACGATTACGGATCCATGCCCTAAATGTAACGGGGAAGGTCGTCGGAGTGAAACAACTCGCATTAAAATTAACATTCCTGCGGGAGTGGATGATGGTTCACGTCTCCGTTCTTCAGGAAATGGTGATGCTGGTTTTCGCGGCGGTCAACCCGGTGACCTTTACGTGTTTTTGCACGTGAAGCCTCATGAGATTTTTGAACGTGAAGATGATAATCTTTTCTGCGAAGTTCCTATGCCGTTTGCAACTGCAACTCTCGGAGGAGAGTTAGAGGTGCCTACGTTGGAAGGCCGTTCATCAATCAAAATTCCGCCAGGAACTCAAGGTGGCACGACTTTCCGCCTTCGGAACCGTGGTATCAAGAACCTTCACACGGGAGGAAAGGGGGATTTGCACGTGGCTGTCCACGTTGAGGTTCCCACTAAATTGAACTCTGAGCAAAAGGAAAAATTAAAAGAGTTTGCCGAGTCGATTGGTGAGAAAAATAACCCGATCCAAGAGTCGTTTTTAGAAAAAGCAAAACGCTTTTTTGGTTCTTAATCCATAAAACCGAAACCTTTCTATTTCTCAGTTATGAATCGCTATTTTCTTCCCGCCAATTCTTGGGGTTCAGGAGATGGCGCGGTTGTTGAATCGCTCCTGTTATCGGGAGACGAAGCGAAACATTGCAGCCGTGTAATGCGAGCTAAGCTGGGAGATAAGGTTGAAGTTTTTGACGGTGAGGGGCGTTCGGCCATTGCTGAAATAGAAAGCATTGCCCGAAATGAGGTGAGATGTAGGGTGTTGGAGCAGTCGGTTTCTCCGAAAAATCCTCACCCGATCACTCTGTATCAGTCGATCCCCAAAGGGGGGAATATGGAGTTGATTATTCAAAAATCTGTTGAGCTTGGCGTGGCTGTGATTCAACCGTTAATCACGGCGCACACGGTTGCTCGTCCTGAGTCTGTGGGGAAAAAGCGCGCCAAGTGGCAACGGATTGCTTTGGAGGCTTGCAAGCAATGCGGGCAGAATTATTTACCTGAGGTGCGCGAACCGCTTTCATTTTCGGAATGGATGACGGAATTGGAATCTCAGAATGTTGATTTGGGAACTGCGATTGTTGCTGCATTGGATGAGAGAGCCGTGCATTTAAAAACGTTGCTTAAAGAGGCTCCCATCACAAAACACGTTTCTTTACTCGTTGGACCCGAAGGTGATTTTTCTCCTGAGGAATACGAGCAAGCTTACGCTGTGGGATTTCGGCCAGTAAGTTTTGGGAAGATTGTGATGCGGGTTGAGACGGCAACTCTTTATGGAATAAGTATTCTTCAACACGAAATTTCCTCCTGAAATTCGTGATGGTTTTATCAGAGCGAAGGCTTTCCCTCTATGCGTCAACGACGTCGATCTCTTGAGTATGACTTTTTATTTTGTATAAAATTGAAATACTCGACGGAAACGGAAGGTAGTATAGCTCAAAAATCCCCCACTTTTTTAGATTTTACCACTAACATTATATCATGCTATCCATGTATCCAACCAATAAGCTGAAATGCAGCAATTCGCTGAAAATTGCGCTATGTTTCTCCTTGCTCACCCCATTATCTTCTTTTGCTCAAAAGAACGATTCCGAGCACAGTCGCTTCGATTTGTCTCCATCTCAAATCAATAATTTGCGAACCAACAAACTAAAGCATTATGGCTTTGCCCGCGACTCCTTTAATAAAGAAGACATGACTCTCCTCATCGGTAATGCAGAAATGGGAG
>CAZOWD010000233.1:0-3163 GCA_964583225.1 uncultured Verrucomicrobiales bacterium
AGAGGACCCGCTAACAACTCAACTCCTTTGGATTTATAGCTCGTAAGTGTGCCTAAAGACTTATCAAAGACCAACTCAAACCCATTCCCACGAATCCCAAGAACCTTCGAATTCTCAGCCACCTTAAGTTTTCCTTTCCCAAAATGAGGCTGAGCAGGTTTGTAAGCTACTTGGAAATCATACCAACCGATCCGATGGCCCGCTTTTGCCCAATTGGTATCTTTAGCTAGACTGTAAACCAACTGCGCACGGTATTCCACACCTTGTTTGATAGAAGGAAGCCTGTAAGGTAATTTTACCTTCTTTGTCTCTTGTGGCTGAATCGAGAATCCCGCCAACTTTCCAGACTGAATCACCTTCCCGTTAGCCGTGAGCGACCACTCCATTTTAATATCGGATCCCAGAGTTTTAAAGAAATTGCGGTTATGAATAGAAAGCAAACCGCTCTTGGCATCCTCAACTTTAACGCCTAATGGCTGCTGAACATACTGGAAAGCAAAAGCTCCTGGGTGAGGTTTATCGTCGGCACCAATCACTCCGTTCATGCAGAAATTGCCCGGATTCATATGGCCACGCCGATTCTCCCAATACCCACCATAGGCGAAAAAGTGTCCACCTGCAGGTTGATGATTCAGAACGTTCACTGGCTTCGTAAAATCAATACAAACAATCCCTTTTTGTGAGGCTATTTGCTTTGGCTCAAATTCACCATTCAATAACTTAACCTCCAACAAGGTCGGAGCTGTAGCATTCAAACGCTCTGGAACCAAAGCCGTCCCAACAGCAGGACCAAACGCAACATATCCCTCCCACTTAGGTTTCATAGGGTGCCTCAATGGGAGCGTTACTTGCTTCTTACCATCGACAAAAAACGTAACTCTTTTGGACGACTTGATCACCGTAATCTCATGCTCTTTTCCGTCAAAAAACTGATCAGGCAGTGGCGAAATAAGTTTATTCCGATCCACTCCAAACGATTGAAATACTAAGGCGTTCTTTTCCAAAAACACCGAACCTATCGAGCTATCTTTAGAAAACAGAGGGTAAAAAGCAAACGAGTCATCACTCTTAGCGGCGGTGCGAAGTTTCATGTGCACCGTCCATACATTCTCGATTTTGGGAGCATTTCTATTTCCAAAATAAAGAATACCTTGAAAACCATCGCGCGTCATCATCTTGCCCTCCACTAATAAGTCCTTGGAATCCACCCCTGGGATTGTCACCCAAGAACGTTCAGGAATAGGAAGTTTCAACCCTTGGTCTTTCCAATCCCACACGTATCCGCCCTGAGCTAAGTTATTTTCCCAATGAATATCCCAATATTCCTTGAGGTTACCCGACGAATTTCCCATAGCGTGGGCGTATTCGCTCTGAATCAATGGCATCTTTTTATTGCCGTGTGCATAACTCGCAACACCTCCAGGAGAAATATAAAATCCCGAGTTAAAATCGGTAAAAGCATTGCTTCCGTGACGCTGGTAACCAACAGGGCGAGGGTCATGCTTTTTCGTCCATGTGTAGTTATCATTGTGCGCACCGCCACGCCCCGATTCATTACCTAAAGACCAAGAACAGATCGAAGCAAAATTTTTATCCTGCGTCACCATCCGCTGCATTCGGTGATGATGAGACTTCGCCATATCTGGGCGATTAGGCATCCCCTGAAACCCATGCGATTCAATATTCGCTTCGTCGTTCACGTAGAGACCCAACTCCGAACACAAAGCGTAAAACTCTGGCGTATTCGGGTAATGACAGGTGCGAACCGCATTGAAATTCAACTGTTTCATCAACGTAAGATCCGCACGCATTTCTTCTACCGTGCAATAATGCCCACCTTCTGCCGAGTGTTCATGGCGGTTCATTCCAGCAATCACGACCGGCTTTCCGTTAACCAAAAACTGTTTATTTTTAATTTCAGACCAACGGAACCCTACCTTCCAAGGCACCACTTCGACCACCTTGCCCTTACTGTCGGTATGGGTAATCATAAGATCGTAAAGGTTAGGCTCCTCCGCACTCCAAAGCTTGGGTGAAAGAACAGGCTTCTTGAAACTCACCTTTCCGTCTTTTCCTATTTTCGAGTGATCTTTCAGAACAACTTTCCCATTGGCATCTTTCAACTCGATAGCCACTTGACCACCCGACGCATTTTCAAAATCAAAATCGAGATTGAGCGATGCATTTTTATACGCCTCATCCAAAGGCGTCAGCAATGTAAAATCTCGAAGTCGCTCGCCTGCAGGCTGGGAGATCAGCTCAACATCGCGAAAAATCCCACTCAACCGCCAAAAGTCCTGATCTTCCAACCAAGCTCCAGAAGAAAAGCGAATCACCTCCACGGCTAAATCATTTTTCCCTTGGGTGAGAAATGGAGTAATATCAAATTCTGCCGCCGTCCGTGAGCCCTCGCTGTATCCCACTTCTTTTCCGTTCACCCAAAGAGTAAACGCGGAATCAACCCCCGCAAAGTGAATCAGTACTCGACGCCCATCCCAAGTCGATGGCAACGTAAAGCTACGCTTATAGCTACCAACGGGGTTAAAACTCTGATCGATGTAGGGAGGTTTACTGTTAAAGGGAAAAGTGCTGTTATTGTAAATTGGCACACCAAATCCCGCCATCTGCCAGTTCAGAGGCACTTTAATGTCATTCCATTTGGATGTATCAAACTGCGCCTTGTAAAAATCCTTGGGGCGCGCATCTGGCGTGGTGCTGTAATGAAATTTCCACGTCCCGTTCAACGATTGACGAAGCGGCGCACCTGCCCGATGTCCGTCACCTTTCAAAGCACTTTGCACGTCTGGATACGCCACAAAATAAGCGCGTGGCGCCAAACGATTAACCGCAACCACTGAAACATCGTTCCAATACGGAAGATCCCCCTCAGGGCGACCATCTTTCTCAACTTTTACGATGGGCTTAGGAACCTCCAATTTGCCTTTCCCGTGAAACTCGGGATTGATCCAGTCCACATGATCTTTCACATTGCCATCGCCTGCGTCTTCGACGGTCAATTGTATCACCTTGGCATCTTTAGGGAGTTTGACATCAAACTCGTAACGAACCTTTCCCTTTCCTGTCAACTTGGGAGAAACTTCCAAATCTCGCAAATACCCACTATCCATGCCCGCTTCTATTTTCAAAACAACAGACCCAGCAC
>CAZOWD010000234.1:0-3156 GCA_964583225.1 uncultured Verrucomicrobiales bacterium
GAAAAAAACTACTTTTCTCCTTTTTTCAAAGCCTGCTCAAACCACCCCTCCATAATAGGAGACCCCTCCACCCCGCTTGAGGCTGAAAATTCACCCCATTCCGATGTCGTCTCCTTTTTTGTTCGGGAACGGTTCAGCCAAATAATACTAGCCCCAGGGTTTTTAGAATCTTTGGCAAATCGTCCATCATGACTCTCCGCCAAATGCCGCATGTAAGCAATCGCTTGAGGCGCAATCACCGATGACCCGCTCAGCGATCCATACCCGTGAATGATCTTCAACCCTTTATGATGATGAAATATAGCCTGATCCAACCCTCGCTCAATTTTCTCTTTGGCGACTACCCAACTCTCACCAGCGTGCACCACATCTACCTCCAGCACGGGTAAAAACCCAAACTGATCAGCTCCCGTTTGACATTTCGGGCAAACTTTCTGTTCTGCGGGATCGTAAGGGAATCCACACTGACGACAGGCATTTTTCATCATTCACCCCTCTCCACTCCAAAAATCACTCTGAGGTTTCTTTTTTGGCGCTCAATTTTTCCATCACAATCATAATCACAACGCCAAGCAAAATAAGCCCCAAAGCACCCCAAGTAGCACTCTGTGAAAAATCGGGCAACTGCCGATTCCAAGCCACCACTTTATCGGGAATATCTTCTGAGTAAACGGCCTCTTTCCACGGCCAAATAATCATCAAAGACCCGGCCACAAACCCAGCAATCAAAGATACAGCAACATCGTGATACCGCTTAAACAACCAACTCAACACGTGAGATAACGCAATCAAACCAACCACAGCTCCAATGCCCACAGGAATCAGTAAAGGAAGCGATTCCGCAAAATGCATCTGCCGCAGGTTATCCACAGCATCCAGCATGATGAGCTTGTAGTTTCCCATCAGGAGCAACACAAACGACCCCGAAATCCCCGGAATAATCATACTACACATCGCTGCCACCCCGCAGACCATGAGGTAAAGCGGGTGTGCGTTTGGCGCTGCTGGAGTCATAAATGCAAGCGAAACCGCAGAAGCTAATCCAATCACAAGAGAAACAACCTGCCCAACGCCCCAGCGGTTCACCATTTTTCCGACAGAAAAAATAGAAGCAAAAATAAGGCCAAAGAAAAATGCCCAAACCATGGTTGGGTAGTGCTCAAAAGCAAACTTCAACACCTTCGCCAAGGTCAACACACTCAAAACAACCCCAAAACCAAGCGATGCCAAAAATCCGAAATCTACATGCTTCGCAAACCCCTTAAAGTCAAACTTCAACAAATACGCCACAGCCTTAACGTTAAACGATTTCAACGCATCGATCAATCGCTCGTAAATCCCCGTAATAAAAGCAATCGTGCCCCCAGAAACTCCAGGAATGACATTGGCAGCCCCCATGGCAAAACCTTTAAGAAAAATAAAAAAATACTCCATAATTACTATTTGTATAACGCCGCCGCACTAAGGCGCATCTCCTCACAATTCTCAAGACATTCTTTTTTTCAAAGATTGATTCACTTTCGTGCTTGGTGAGTGGGGAGAGTTGAGTGTAATTAGAAGCACGCCCCCGCAAAGGATTCGCATCCAACCAAAGATACGATCACACATCCCAAAAGCGTTTTTCTCATTTTTTCTATTTTCTCCCATGATCGAAGTTAATCATCTCAGCAAACGATTCGGCCGACACCAAGCCGTCAAAGACATCTCATTCCATGTCGGCCCTGGCAACATCGTCGGATTTTTAGGCCCTAACGGAGCGGGAAAAACCACGACGCTTCGGATGATCACGGGTTACCTCCCCCCCACATCGGGAAATGCCAAAGTCGCAGGATTTGACATCTTTAAAGAATCCATCAAAGCACGCAAAAAAATAGGTTACATGCCAGAAAACGTGCCACTCTACGATGAAATGCGCGTCAGAGAATACCTCCGCTACCGCGCCCAACTTAAAGGGCTCCGCGGAAGCGATGTTCGGAAACACGTTGGCGATGCCATGGATCTCTGCGGATTGACGCACGTTCGCCGGAAAATGATCAAAACACTTTCTAAAGGATACCGCCAACGCGTCGGGCTGGCAGATTCTCTCGTGCACAAACCAGATCTTCTCATTCTGGACGAACCTACAAACGGGCTCGACCCCAACCAAATCCGTTCGATCCGGAACCTCATCAAGCGATTAGGCGAAGACCACACAATCATGCTTTCCACCCACATCCTCCACGAAGTGGAAATGACCTGCAACCACGTCATCATCGTGGACGAAGGAAGCATCAAAGCAGCAGGCTCCCCTAACGAGCTCATCAATCAAATGCGCGCTGCAGGAAAAATCACTGTGGAACTCAAAGGCGACGCCGAAACTCAAGCAGGAGCTATCGGCCGACTCGATCACGTTAAAAAAGTCATCACAGAACCATCCGACGACCCGATTTGGAACCGATTTTCTGTTTACGTGGACTCAGGCACCGACAGCCGGGAACGTATTGCCAACCTTGCCAATCAATACGGATGGCCAGTGCGCACACTTTACCGTCACACGGCAACCCTTGAAGACATTTTTGTGGAGCTAACGAGAAAGGACTAAGCCCTACTCTGAACGACCGTGAGCCTACCCCTTCATCCAGAATTTCTCCGTTTTTCTCGGAACCAGCGGTTCATTTTAGCCATTTCAGGAGGGCGCGATTCCGTGGCATTGCTGCACGCCTTGCTGGATGAGGGATACAGCCAACTTATCCTCTGCCACCTCAACCACTCGCTCCGCGGCAAAGCCTCAGATTCCGATGCCGATCTCGTCCGCAAACTTGCGAAACAACACCAACTCCCGTGCGAAGTTCACAAAGTAGATCTGCCTGCGCGTTGTCAGCAATCTGGAGAATCAATGGAGTTGGCTGCCCGGCGCGCTCGACACGATTTTTTTGCTCAATGTGCTGAAAAACACAACATCCAACACGTTCTGCTCGCCCATCACGCCAACGACCAAGCGGAAACTATTCTATTCAACCTGCTCCGTGGATCTGCAGGGCTCAAAGGGATGCGCTTTTCCCAAACGCATAAAATCCACGGAACTCAACTCACCTTTTTACGCCCTCTTCTGAAAACACCCCGAGAAACCATCAACCTCTACGTCCAACATTTTCACATTCCATTTCGGGAAGATGC
>CAZOWD010000235.1:0-3125 GCA_964583225.1 uncultured Verrucomicrobiales bacterium
ATGCCTCAAGTCAAATGCTCTAGACGGAGCTTGGGAAACCGTTCTGTAACTCAAAAGCGAGTTCAGTGTCTGACTCCCTTTGTTGCTCAAAATCTAACAAGCTTTGCGAGAAATCACCTTTCTCTGCTCTCCGTCTCGATACCTTCGAAACGGAGAAAAGAGGAATCTAAAAGTGCATACGTCCGATGTCGTTACGCTTTTGAGCGCCATCAAAAGAAATTTTTGAAAGCTCTGCATACGCGGCGTCCACGGCTGAAAGTCGATCATCTCCTCCAGCCACAACGGCGAGAACTCGGCCACCATTTGTTTCCCACTGACCATCAGAGTTCAGCTTCGTTCCTGCATGATAAATGCGAGCATTGGTCACATTTTCTAAGCCAGAAATCACATCGCCACTGTGTGAACTTGCCGGATACCCTGCGCTAGCGAGAATCAAACAAACACTCCAGCCCTCATCAAAACTCAACAATTCAGGCTTCATGTTTCCTTTCGCAGCTTCTAAACAGAAAGTGGCAATATCACCCTTCACCAACGGCATCACCGCTTGGCACTCAGGATCGCCAAAACGGCAGTTGTATTCGATAATTTTGGGACCATTTTCAGTCAGCATTAGACCAAAATAAAGGTAACCGCGGTAAGGTAAGCCGTCTTTCACAAGGCCATCGACCGTCGGACGAATAATCGTCTTTTCAATTTCTGCAAGCAAATCAGCATCGATCAACTGGCGACTAGCCACAGCTCCCATTCCTCCCGTATTGGCACCTTCATCGTTATCTCCGATCCTCTTGTAATCACGTGCCGGAGTGAAAATTTGATACGATCCATCACAAACCGCCGCAAAAATCGAAACTTCAGGGCCAACCAAACATTCTTCAACAAGCAAACGACCTTCGCCAAACTTTCGCTCAACAAGCACTTCTTGCAAAAACTCCTCTGCGCTCGCCTCATCGGCACAAACAGCAACACCTTTTCCTGCGGCCAAACCGTCAAATTTTAGAACGGTTGGGTATTTACCTGCAATCGCAGCGCGGGCTTCTTCAATATCTGCACAACCTGTAGCCGCTCCTGTTGGGATGTTGTGACGCATCATAAATTCCTTGGCAAATTCTTTACTCGCCTCCAGTTGAGCCGATTGCTTATGCGGTCCCCAACATGGAATCCCAGCCTCTTCGCAAAGGTTGGCCAAGCCCTCGTCTTTCACGAGATAACTTTCTTCCCCTGCAATACAAAGATCCATTTCATGATCCTTCATCCACTCAATCAATTCGTGCAACCCACCCACCGATACACTCTTAGCGAGAGGCTCAATGGCATCACTTCCAGGGAAACAATAAAGTTCAGTCTCCACGGGAGAATCTTTCAATGCGGTGATCAATGCGTGCTCGCGCCCTCCTTTGCCTACAACAAGAATTTTCATCTCGGGAAATGAAGCGAACCCCAACCCGATAAGCAAGCGTTTTTGCTTAAGCACTGAATGAAACTAATTCTCAAAACTTACACCTCGCTCACGAGGTATAGCGAAACACTTCCGTTTCACTGTCTTTAAGGCCATCCACAAATCCAATCCACTGCTTCATCTCTTCATCGCTCGCATTCAACACCAAATAACGAATCATGTGCCGATCCCCAATAGCTTCCCTCACTTTACCATGATAAATAGCCATCTGTTTCGGACTTAAATTCCAACCTTCCACCAGAAAAACCACACCCATTGCAGCAGAACGAGCCGCGTCCATCGCTTTTCGCTCACCCTCGGAATCCAAGGTTCCCAGAGAAAATCGAACTTCAGGATTCACCCGAAGCACTTGTAAAAAATAGGGACGAAGCGATTCCATTTCAACATCGATTCCGCCGACATCAAGCACCACAACACCATCGGTTGGAGCAGAGGCGACCTCGCCTCGCTGAACGCGATTTAGCTCTCGCCAAAGCGAGCGGTGTCTCGATTCTTGAAAATCCATCATAGCCAACGCTCGACGCTCCTTCCACCATGCCATAACCCAAATCGCTATCCGAGGAAGCAAGCCCCAAACAAACAGCGCGAAAAAGAAAAACGCACTCCATGCCAAATACGCCCGCATTCTGGGAGTGAGTCCAGAAACTATATCAGCATTTTCAATGGTCTTCCGAGAGACAGAGCTCCCAGCCTGCGTAAGAGCTATGTCATTTTCAGTCACTAACTCGCCCCCCACAGGTGACGAAATAATTTGAGTGACTCGATGCAAGCTCTGCCCGCCAAACTGTGGGAGCGATGTTTCCCAAAAATACCCCACGTTGAGAAACCACAAACACCCAAACAACCCCGCAATCATCCCCAAATTATAACCAATACTTCCCGACTGCAACATCCGCGTCAGGCGCCAACTCCAAACTTCTCCCCCAACACCTCCTAATATCTGCTTCCACATTCGAACCTCTGCTCGCACGGCATCGCCACCTCCGCGCTCTCGTTTTTTGAGATGCCTCCGCATCCACGACTGAATACCGCCCGACAAC
This sequence comes from uncultured Verrucomicrobiales bacterium, assembly GCA_964583225.1. Taxonomy (GTDB): domain Bacteria; phylum Verrucomicrobiota; class Verrucomicrobiia; order Verrucomicrobiales; family Akkermansiaceae; genus Oceaniferula. The sequence goes on from CAZOWD010000235.1 coordinate 2,497, forward strand.
ATTCCTTGAAAAAAGCTCAGCCCACCTGACCATTTTCGCCAAAACACATACCCCAACGTCGCTGAGATCAAAATAAACCACTGCACACCTAAAGTTAGAGCCAAAAACACCCATACATTAAATCCCCGTTCCTGAATCACATGAGGAAGCCCCTCAGCATTTCCAACAGGAGACATTTCTTGATAATGAAACGTCGTGAGCAATCCGCGCACCAATGCAATCCCCAGAAAAAACATGACAACCGCCATCCCCCCCTCCAACAAACGGAGGCTCGACGTCAAACGCTCCCCAACAGATTCCTCATTTTCTTGGTCACGCAAGCTCTTCACCAATACCCAATAACCATTTCTCCGACGTTCTTTTTCTGATAACTGCCCCTTCTCATCCTCCGCGTCTGACGAATCCTCCCCCCTCTGTTGCCAAGCCTGCTTCCAGCGATCCAGTGGCAAAGTTTCAAGTAGCACCTCAAGGTCCACAACGTCACCCAAGCGCCACTGATTCTTATTTTTCCTCTTAACTCCGTCTTTCACTGTGCTTAGTCTGACGAATAAATCTAAAAACGACAAGCCCTACCCTCCGCAAAAAAGGTTATTCTAAAACTTGAGTCCTCAACGCACGCATCGAATACA
>CAZOWD010000236.1:0-3111 GCA_964583225.1 uncultured Verrucomicrobiales bacterium
GTAATCGGAAGACTTTCAGATAAGTCATCGTTAGGTGCAATATCATACAACCCTTGTGCACAAGCCACACCTAAAGAAGCCAAGATAAAACCTCCCGTAATAATTTGTTTTTTCATAATTTTAGCAATTTAAATTTAAAGTTTATCTAGCAGGCTTCTATTTATTTTCTTCTGTAGATGCAGGAGGAGTAATGACTGGTGGTGTAGGAGGAATCAATCCGCCAGCAGCAACACCACCATTAATAGGACCAACAGGGTTCACATCTTGACCCCCATTAGGAAAATCAAGTGGATTTGGACTTGCTGAAACTGAAACAACTCCCTTACCCCCACCTCCATTCTCAACAAGACGTCCCTTTTGCTCAAGACGTGCCTGAACTTCAGGATAAGCATCAGGAGCAATAGCCAGCGCAGACTGAGTAATAACTTTAGCCTGACTAGGAGCTGCAGTCACAGCCGCATCCACAATATTTCCGACAAGCGCTCTGTCTGCGTGAGATGCTCTGATAGCCGCTTGAACAACGTCACCAGCACACGATTTATTCTTAGCAACCGCATCGGCTACAATCTCAAGAACCTTGTTTGGGAAATCTCCAATAGCCGCTTTCACAGCCGAAGACACACCGTTACAGCCAGCCGCATCTGCGTGAACCGGCATAACTAAAGCCATCACAGCTCCAAACAACGCATATTTAATAGTATTTTTCATAGTGTTTTCCTTTCGATATTTTCGTTTCTCATCTTTTTCCTCTCAGAAAAAAGCGGGTAGAGAGAATCGAACTCTCCTAATCAGCTTGGAAGGCTGGAGCATTACCACTATGCTATACCCGCATTGGTGAAAGCCACTTAAACAACCATTAGACACTCTAGCAAGCATTATTTAAAAAATTTTATATTTTTTTAGACAAATTTACACATTGGTTCCCCAGCGCCGCCTACAACCCTGTCGGATGATGCACAAAACTCTCACTCACCCCAAACCGAACCGACAACTCACGCGCAAGCGCCCGCACACCAAAAGTCTCCGTGGCGTAGTGCCCCGCATAAAACAAATTAACGCCTAATTCCTCAGCGAGCGGATAACTCCAATGCGGTCCCTCCCCCGTGATAAAGGTATCTATTCCACAATCAGCCACCGCGGCAATTTCCGATCCGGCCCCGCCAGTAATCAGCCCGACCTTTCCAACGCGATCGCCCCCTCCAGGACAAAGATGCACCGAACCTTCCACAGCTTCTTCCAACAACGCCCGTAAGTCATCTCGACTCATATCCAACTCCTGACAAAGCCCCAACTGGATTCCTTTCCAATCAAAAAAAGGGCGAGCATCCAGCATCCCTAATTTTTTAGCCAACACCGCATTATTTCCAAAAAACGGGTGAACATCCAAAGGAATGTGCGCACTGTAAATCGCCATACCATGATCCATCGCGCACTTGAGCTTTTTATAAACCGCCCCTGTTACTCGCTGAGTTCCTTGCCAGAACAGACCATGGTGCACCAACAACAGATCAGCACCAATGTCCGCAGCTTTTTCAATCACGGGAAGCGAGGCATCAACAGCCGCCACAACCTTACTCACCTCTCCCGCATTCTCCAACTGGAGACCATTTAGAGCAACGGAGTAATCTGGAACCTCTGCAATATTCAACTCTTCATCGAGAAACGTCGTTATTTCCTGCAAACTAGCCATACCTTTACCTAGGCTAAAAATTCACCCAATCCCATCCAAAAAAATCACCTCAACCCAAAATGCTTTTCCAACAAAGCCTGCAAAGATCGCGAATCATTTACTTCCCCTTGAATCACCACCGATCCCCCCATCAACAATTTAGGCAACACGGGAGTTTTTTTGATCAACCATTGGTAATCAGCCACATTTTGAGCCAACACAGCATCCGCCCAATCCTGATTTTCCCGAGAAGACAAAGCATCTTCTCCAATCAAGCCTACCGCCAACGATTCAGCCAATTCATAAGGCATCCCCTGCATCTCAAATAAATTTTCATGAAACTCGGCAAATTTTTTCGGATCGGCCCGCCAAACAACCAACGACAACCGTGCCAATTTACATGCCGACTCATGATCTGGAATCCCTTTAGGCAAATAGGGATTGCAAGAGCGTTCGAGCGGAATTGGCAACACAACCACCACCAACCGATCAGGATAACGTGCAACCGCATCTTCTAGCAATCGATGTGTTTCCCGACACGCCTCACAGGTATAATCAAAATACTCCACCATTACACAGGGCGCATCCCCTCGTCCTAAATGAGGCAAAGACTCGACTCGATATGCCTTAGAGCCCGATAAAAACGAAACCAAACGCCCCGCCCCCAACGCGTGTACATCTCTTTTCTTTTTTCCCTGATCTTGAGTCATCGAGAGAACATCTTCCCGATATGTCAAAGGGTCTGGACCAAAATACTGAACTCCCGCTAATCCCATCACGCATACTGCAGCTCCGCACATCACCCCGATAGCGCCTCGTTCTCTAAAGCTCCACTTCTCCCCCCAAAGCAAACTCAACCCCAACAAAACTCCCACCCCATGCATCGTCATACAATACGGGCAAATCGTTTTAAGCTCCACTAATTGTAATCCAGTAAACCAAACAGCCGCCCACAAACACAGCCACGCAGCCAACCTACGCCACCACACCCCAACGACCCCCCAACGCCCCGCCACTTTTGTCAAACTCAACAGAACCGACACATACAGCAAAAAAGAAAACACGCTGACTGGGATCACTCCAAATACCAGCGACCACTTACTCCCCAACACATTTGAACATCCGCTCCCCGAGCCACATCCAGCCAAACTATCAATTTGCCCCGTCCACTTCTGCACGCTCAACCACAAACTCCCCGTCGCAGCCAAAACGCAGAGCAACACAACCCACAACTTAAACCTCCTGCTCATATTTCTTAAAGTTCCCTCATCGAACTCCAAACACCCCTTGCTCTCACAAAACTCAACACCCAATACTGAAAACAAAAAGCAAGCTAGTTACAAAAACTATCCACTATCCGCCAAAAAAGCCCTTCGCTTGATCGAGCAGACCACCTACATCTGGAACCTCACCTTTCGCAGCCGCATCAACAAGACCTTGTG
>CAZOWD010000237.1:0-3107 GCA_964583225.1 uncultured Verrucomicrobiales bacterium
TTGCCGTCTGTTTTTAAAGAACAGTCAGGTTTTTTTCTGGGATCGGTTGATCAGTGGGAGGGGTTGAAGAAAAGTTGGCACGTTTCGCCAGATGCAACGCAGGATGATTTGCAAATCAGCGTTTTGATGGTGGCTGATGAATATATAGAAAAGCGTTTGCCGACTGGAGAACTTTTGTTGCCCGATCATTTAATAACGGACGAATCGTTTGGTCAGTCGTTTCGCTTTTTGGTGGGAATTGATTCTTTGGGGGTGGTTCGTGGATGTTTGTCTCTTTCGGGAGGGAGTATGGAGGTGGTTAAACCAACGGAAAGACAGAAGCTTTTGGCTGCGTGGTTGCGGCATATGATGTTTCGTCCTGTGGAGGGGAACTCTTTGATGATTGGTGTTATTGAACTTCAAATTGAAGCCCGAGAGAAATGATTGATTTAACGATAGAAGAGCTCATTCTCTGGATGATTAGCGTTCCTTTTGTCATGGTGGGGATCGGTTTTATATCGGCTTCACTAAGACGGAGAGCCGCGGTGCGTTCGGCGCAACGAAAAATTATTACCTGTCGGGTGTGTGGTCATCTTTACCGAGATTTAAGTCAAGATGATGAAGCGGAGTGTCCGAAATGTGGTCGGGTTAATGAGCGAGGTAGATCTACGAGATTAGGGTAAGTCGCGCATGATGGCGCTTAATTTCTGTGGCAGATGGTGCTTGCACTTCTGCGAAGGAATGTGGATAATGTGGTCAGCCAAACGAAATGGCATATTCATATGAGCGATCGCAGAGTAGTTATTACAGGCGTGGGAGTGTTGAGCCCCCTCGGAAATGATTTGGAGAGCACTTGGTCTGCTCTTAAGGCGGGTAAGAGTGGTATTGGACCCGTTACCTTGCTTGATCCAGAACCTTATCCTGCAAAAATTGCTGGAGAAGTTCGCGATTTTGATCCTGCCCAATATTTTTCAAATCCGAAAGACGCGCGTCGCTGTGACCGCTACACTCAATTTGGAATGGCAGCTTCTAAGATGGCCGTTGAGGATTCTGGTCTTATGGACAAGACCGATTTAGATTTGACTCGCGTTGGTGTAATGATCGGTAGCGGTATCGGAGGTCTTGGCACACTTGAGCGTGAGCATACAAAATTGATTCAGCGTAGCCCTTCTCGTGTGTCTCCTTTTGTGATTCCAATGATGATTTCAAACATCGCGAGTGGTTTGCTTTCCATCGAATATGGATTTGGCGGACCGAACATGACGATTGTGACTGCGTGTGCCACAGCAAACCACAATATTGGTGAAGCTTGGAGAATTATTAAGTTTGGCGATGCCGATGCGATGATTTGCGGTGGTGCTGAGGCATCCATCCTTCCGATGGGACTTGCTGGTTTTGGAAACATGAAGGCGTTGAGCACTCGCAATGATGAACCAGAACGCGCATCGCGTCCATTTGACGTGGATCGTGATGGTTTTGTGATGGGTGAGGGAGCCGGAATGGTAGTGATTGAAGAGTATGAGCATGCGAAAAAGCGTGGCGCTCAGATTTATGGAGAAATTGTAGGTTATGGTATCAGTGGTGATGCGTATCACATGACTTCACCTCATCCAGATGGAGCAGGAGCTTCTCGTTGTATGAATATGGCTCTTAAGCACGCTGGAATGAATCCTGAAGATGTGGCTTATGTAAACGCACACGGAACTTCAACTCCTCAGGGAGACATTGGAGAAACCAAGGCGATCAAGGCAAGTTTTGGAGATCATGCGAAAAACGGACTGTTGGTGAGTTCGACTAAATCCATGACAGGCCACCTTCTTGGTGCTGCTGGTGGTGTTGAATTGGCTGCATGTTTGATGGCAATGCGTGATAACGTGATTGCTCCTACCATCAACTTGGAAAACCAAGACCCTCAGTGTGACCTTGATTACTGTGCTAACGTCGCCCGCGAAGCTGAAGTGAATGCTGCGTTGAGTAACTCATTTGGCTTTGGTGGTCACAATGCTTCTCTTCTCGTGAAGAAGATTTAGGTTTAATCTGATAAGCACCCTGTTTGGACTATGGCCTATCTTTATCAGCGCCGCGTCGCTTTTGCGGATACAGATGCCGCAGGGAGGGTGCATTTTTCCCGCCTCCTTTGCTATGTAGAGGAGGCGGAACACGCTCTTTTAAGAGAGTTGAATATTCCTCTTATGGAGGACGGAGGCTGGCCTAGAGTGCAGATCAGCTGTGATTATTTTAAAGGCCTTAAACCCGAAGATGAGGTTGAGGTTGTTCTTATTCCCGACGAAGTAGGCAGAAGCTCGATTCATTGGAGTTTTAACATTTTTCTTCACGGAGAAGATGTTGCCAAGGGCACGATGAAAACTGTTCGCGTGGATGCAAATGGTAATCCGTCTTCTATTTTGCCCGAATGGAGGGACGCATTAGAAGGTGTCTTGAAAGGTGAAGTTTGATTTTTAGGAGGCATTTTAGGAGACCCGTTTATTGGCGTGGGATAGCGGGTTTGACGCTTATTACGTCCTTCATCATTTCACCTCGACGATTTTAATCACGACACTTTGGTAATCGCCACGTCTCCATGGAATCGCGATGCCTCGTTGCATTAAATAATCGCCACCGAGCGTTTTGTTGTGAACTCTCGTGAGATGTTTTCCTGGTTTTGCTAAATTGATTTCAGTGAGACGATAGCGAGAATGTGGGTTGAGTCCTTTCAGCTTCACGGGTCCTGAGTGATCGTGCATATTCTTTTCTGTGGTGAAGGCAAAAAATAGAGCTTCGGTCGGTTTATCTTTCCGTTCATACACATACATCATCGATGCCATCTTGTTTTTAAAGGGGGAGCGAAGTCGATAAAGGTCTCCAAATTGCACGATGGGTCGGATCTCTTTGTAAGCTTGAATTGCTCTTTTAGAAAATTCCATATCGGAGGCAGGAACGCGCTCGGGACGAAGTTCAAACCCGAGTCGCCCTGTCATCGCGACATCGAAGCGGTATTTGATCGGAGTAACCCGTCCCGTCTGATGATTGGGAACCTCGGTAACATGGGCGGCTGTTGCTATCGCTGGATAGAGGTGGTTAATCGACCACTGCATCATCACCCGTTCGCGGGCGTCTGTATTGTCGCT
>CAZOWD010000238.1:0-3080 GCA_964583225.1 uncultured Verrucomicrobiales bacterium
GGGGGGCGTCCACCTCGTCGCCAACAGTCACGCCCACCTCGAAACAATAACGATTCCTTTGGTGGAAACTGGTTTGATCAAGCGATGAAAAATAAGCGGTAGTGTGTGTTTCAGACTGTGAACGAAGCCTCTCAAATGCTAGATTTTAAAAACAAGATTATCCCGAGCGGTCCCAAAAAATTGGCGGAGCCAGAGAAGGAATTGCGTTTCACACGCGCGAGGCAAGCAGGGATTTTTTATGCCGCCGCCGTGGTGTGTTTTACTGCGTCCATGGCGGTGTTTATTTTATCCACTCAAGACTGGGGAATAGAAGCCCCTCTTCTGCATGGCTGGCTTTGGTTGTGTGTGCCCGGGTTGTTATTAACCTTTCTGGCATTGCGCATGGGGATTCGTTGCACCCGCCATGCTTATCTCATTGTGACGCCTTTGGGCGTAGAGATTTTTCCCTTTTTTAAGGCTGAAAAAAACCTCCAAATCATTTACTGGAGCGAGGTTGCTGACGCAGAGGTTTCACCTGATCTTTCGCGGATGACGCTTCATTTTAACCGAGAGAAAAAAAGTGGCGTCGTTGTGTCGCTAGACCCGATCCCGCGAGAGCGCCGAGCACTGCTTGAAAAAGTAGTGTCAGGTATGGCGCAGAAAATCGCGAAACAAAGTAACGCCGAGGATTAATATCCTTTTTCTTCAATGAACTTGGAGACCCATTCGATGTTGTAGTTTCCGTTGATGAAATCAGGGTGATCGATGATTTCCTGCTGGAATGGAATGGTGGTTTTGATGCCTTCGATTTTAAACTCAGAGAGCGCACGACGCATCCGGCGAATTGCGAGTTCTCGCGTGGATGCCGTGACGATGAGTTTGGCGATCATGGAGTCGTAGTGCGGAGGCACGGTGTATCCAGAGTAAACGTGGGTATCGAGTCGAACGCCTTTACCGCCCGGTGCATACCAAAGTTTAATTTGGCCAGGGCTTGGGCAGAAGTTGTTGTATGGGTCTTCTGCGTTGATTCGGCACTCGATCGAGTGTCCGCGTGGCGTTGGATTGAGAACGTTTTTGGAAATAGGCTCGCCAGCAGCAATACGGATTTGCTCTTTGATGAGTTCGCACCCCATGACTTCTTCGGTAACTGGGTGCTCCACTTGGATCCGCGTATTCATTTCCATGAAATAGAAATTTTTAGCGTCTTGATCCACGAGGTATTCGATGGTGCCAGCGTTTTCGTAACCGATGCTGGAAATGAGTTTTACAGAGGCTTCTGCCATTTGCTGGCGCAGTTCCTCAGAGACGAGAGGCGATGGGCACTCTTCGATGATTTTCTGGTTGCGGCGTTGCATGGAGCAATCGCGCTCACCGAGTTGGACGTAGTTGCCGTGGGTGTCGCCAAGCACTTGAACTTCGACGTGGTGCGGGCTGAGAACGAGTTTTTCCAAGTAACAGTCGCCGTTGCTGAAGCAAGCGATCGCTTCTTGGCTGGCCTGTTCGTATTTAGAGATAAACTCCTCCTCATTCATGGCTGGGCGCATCCCGCGACCTCCTCCACCAGCGGTGGCTTTGATCATCACTGGGAAGCCAATTTCTTTTGCCAATTTGAGTCCGTGTTCGGCGGATTCAAGCATGCCATCGGAGCCAGGAGTAACAGGAACACCGTTGGCTACAGCTGTGGCACGTGCGGTGTTTTTGTCACCCATTTTGCGGATCACTTCCGCAGATGGTCCGATAAATTTGATATTGCAACTTTCGCAGATTTCAACAAACCGAGCATTCTCGGAAAGGAATCCATAACCGGGGTGGATGGCGTCGGCACCTGTAATTTCAGCAGCGGCAATGATTCGGTCGGGTTTGAGATAGCTGTCTTTGCTGGCGGCTGATCCAATGCAAACAGCTTCGTCAGCAAGCTGGACGTGCATGGAGTCCACATCGGCTTCTGAATAAACAGCAACAGAGGAAACGCCAAGTTCGCGGCAGGCTCGGATAATTCGGAGGGCTATTTCGCCCCGGTTCGCGACCAAAACTTTGTTAAACATGCTTTTGGGGTGATCTAAGTTTTGGAAAAACTTAAATCGAAGTGGTTTGGGTTACTGAATGCGGAAAAGAACGTCTCCAAACTGAACGGGCTCGCCGTCTTTGGCTACGATTTCGGTGATGACGCCAGCTTTGTCCGCCTCGATTTCATTCATGACCTTCATGGCCTCGATGATGCAGAGTGGCTGTCCAACGCTAACGGTATCGCCCACTTGAACGAAAGGAGCCGCATCGGGAGAAGACGCAACGTAAAATGTGCCTACCATAGGAGCTGAAATAGTAGCGCCAGCAGGTTCGGTAGCGGCTTCTGGAGCAGGAGTTGCGGCTGCAGGAGCGGCAGCTTGAGGCGCTGGCTGAGCAACGGCGACAGGAGCTTGAACGAGATCGCCACCTTTTTTAAGTTTAAGATTTACACCTTCTTCCTCGAGGTGGAAATAGGTGAGTTCATGTTCGTTCATAAGCTCGACGATGCTGCGAATTTCCTTGATGTCCACGGTATTAGATAAGTTGTTGAAGGTGAATGATGTAATTCAGTTTGAATGATGTGTGAAATCACAGCCTTTTAAGTCGTGAATTGACGCGATGAAAGGCTGTGATGCTTCGGAAGATAATAGCGCTTAAGAGGTAAGTCAAGTCAGATGATGGCGTGGCGCGCGCGATGGCTTGGGAATGTCTATGCGGGAGCGGTTGCCTATCGTAGTCACATTGCAGTCGCTGAGAAATGGGTGAGCTGGTTAGTGTTGGGGTTGAGGGGATTTTTTTTGATTTGCTGCAGCTTTTTTGGCGGCTTCCACCTTCTGGCGTTGCTGAGCTTTTAATTTTTTGGCTTGGACTTCTTTGTCGTGTTGGATGCGTCGTTGTTGTTCCAACTTCGCTTGCCTTTTCTGAGCGGCTCTTTTTTCCCTGATCGCTTTTTCCCGCGCTTGCCGTTCGCGGAGTGCTCGGGCTGCTTTTTGTTGTGCGGCTTTTTGTCGGGCTAGCTGGGCAGCTCGTGCTTGTTTTGCTCGAATTTGAGCTTCCCGTTTCTTTTGTGCGTTGAGTTTTTTCTGCTGGGCTTC
>CAZOWD010000239.1:0-2976 GCA_964583225.1 uncultured Verrucomicrobiales bacterium
GGGTCGTCCTTCGTCCTTGCGTTGGGCTAGTATGGGTTGTGCCGTTGGCACATGAGGGAAGCGTCTTCGTTTTGATAATCTAATTGCGGATTTTAGGTTGATCAGGATTCGATGACCTTCCGCATGGGGATCAAGTGGGAGTAGTCGAATCCTTCTTTTTTGAAAAAATTCTGAGATTCGGCACTTAATTTATCCGCGAGCAGGGTGATGCGTTTAAATTTTTTCTTTCGAGCAAAATCATTCACGTAATCGAGCAACATGGTTCCGTAACCTTGACCTCGGTGGTCTGGGTGAATGATAAAGTCTTCTAAAAGAATAACAAACCCTCCAAGCGCTGTGGAGATGGTGAAAAGTAAATTAACCATTCCAAAAATCTGCTCGTCGTTGCGCAATACAAAGATGCGCCCTCGGTTGGGTTGCTCCAAAATAAGTTCGAGCCCGCGTTCGTGGGCGGTTTGGTTTGGGTTGAAGTCTTCTTGGAGTCTCATTAAATCCGAGACCAATTGCACTAATTTGGGGAGATCTTCCAAGGATGCTGGCTCTACGCGGACATTGGTAGAGGATGTGTTTTGTGGCTTTTCTGTAGCTGAATTCACGACTTTTTTAGATGTTCTTAAGAAATAATTAGCACAGTTTTTGAGAATTTGGGTCGATTTTTTTAGAAAAAAGATAAAACTTTAATGAATGCTGGGTTGACAAGCTCATAAAATTCTCTAGCTTGCGCGCCCGCACCGATGCGAAATCCCGGCCAAAAGTGCTCACGCGAGCCGCCGGGCCACCGAGCAACTAATCATTTAATACGTCTTTCACCATGAAACGCACATATCAACCTTCCAAGCGTGTCCGCAAACGCCAACACGGTTTCCGTTCCCGCATGAGCACTAAAGCTGGCCGCGATATTCTCCGCAAACGCCGCGCTAAGGGTCGTAAGCGCCTTCTTCCGAAGGGTGCTGAAATCCACTTCAAGCGTCACACCAAACAGCACACAAAGGCTGCGTAAGCTTCCTTTGCTGGAGGTTTGAACGAGAACAACGCTTCCGCTGTCTTTTGAGAGCTTTGCCGTGGTCTCCTAGGCAATTATTCACTGAGTTTTTACTCGGTATCAGACTCACGGCCACCCAGTGTGGTCGTTTTCTGTTTTCTTTTTATTGCCTCATTGCGTTCCTTTCTTATGCGTCTGCCCAGAAAATTTAGCATGACGAGTCACGCGGAATTTTCCCGCGCGCGAAAGGATGGTAAGGCAAAAGGAGGGGCTTATCTCGTGCTGAGCACGTTGGAGGATCCCTCATTGCCTCATCATAAGGTGGGCGTGATTGCTACTCGAAAGGTGGGAAATGCTGTGGTTCGGAACCGACTTCGCCGTCGAATCCATCACATCATGGCAAAACATCTCAACACCATAGAAGGAAATCGTTATATCGTGACCATTCTTCGCTGGCGCGCTCCAGAAGCAAGCTTTGAACAACTCGAGTCGGATTGGCTAAAGCAGGCTCGCCGACTCGGGATTGTGAGTTCTCAACCTCAACCTGCAAACCATTCGTGAAACTTGTCTCCCGTGTCCTTACTGCAATGATTTTTGCTGGGATTCGGTTTTACCAAAAATTTCTCAACCCAATGCTTAAAGCGATCGGCGGACCCAACACTGGGTGCCGGTTCACCCCAACCTGCTCGAATTACTTTCTCCAAGCTGTAAAACTTCACGGCCCCTATCGTGGCTCATGGCTCGGCATTTGCCGGATTTTCCGCTGTCATCCATGGGGTAAATTCGGTCACGATCCAGTTCCTCAGCCTAAATGCCCACCTTCCAATCAATCTTCTTCTGATAAGGATAACACAGCACCGCCGCAGGATTAATTTTTCTTTTTCTCAACTCTTTCTCATTTTAACCACACTCAACTTTATTCAAAATCATGGATCGTAAAGGATGGACCATTATTATTATCTGCGGCATTCTTCTTGTGCTGAATTTTATATTCATGCCAAAGCCCGCACCTCAGGCAACTCAGCCCACGGCGCCTAAAGAATCGGTCGAGCCGACAAAAACAACTCAGGCACCCAGCGAATCTGTTGAAGCTTTTGAAGAAAAGCCAGGCCTCAAGCGTGAGCCAAAGGTTGAAGAGGTAGGCGAGGATATCAAAACTCTCGTAGCCTTGAATAAAAAAGGAGAGAAGGAGGTAACTTACTCATTCACTTCCAAGGGCGGTGGGGTGAAGTTTATTGAACTGCATCATCAGATGATGATCGGGTCCACCACGGAACACATCGTTCTCAATAAACCATCTCCTGCTCCCATCGGAGCGATCTGCGAAGGTGCGGATGATTATTTGGTGCTCGATTACAAATTGGTAAAGCAGGATGACGAGAATGCGATTTACTGCGAGGCTGTTGCTCCGTCGGGATTAAAAATTGTGAAGCGTTGGAGCCTTGACCCTAATCCAGATGATGTTGCTGCGCCTTGGAGACTCAATCTGAAAATTTCATTTATCAATCAGGGGCGATCTACCACCAATCTCGCCAATTATTCGTTTTTTGCAGGAACCGCAACTCCACTGCATCCGCGCGAGTGGGAAAACCAAGGCGGAGCGTTTTTTATCGATAACGGAAGTTTTACCAACAAGGATACCAATTGGTTTAAGAAAGGGTTTTTCAGTAAGGCAAAGCCTATTTTCCAGCAGCAGGTTGAAAAACTTGAATTTGCGGGTGTTTCCAACCAATTTTTTGTGACGGTTGTTCACCCCGTCAATAAATATTCAGCCACCGTGTGGGCGAAAGCCAGCAAGGTGGATCTCCCTGGCGCGGATCCCGAAAAGCCAAAGTATTCAATTCGTTCGGGTTTTTCTTTCCCTTCTTATAAACTCGCGGAAGGCGGATCGACCACTTACGAATACAACCTCTATATCGGTCCCAAACAGCGGAGTATTCTCAAAAATCTTTATTTCGATCCCGAGGTTGAAAAACAGGCTGGGCCATTCACTT
>CAZOWD010000240.1:0-2940 GCA_964583225.1 uncultured Verrucomicrobiales bacterium
CGACTCCGACGAACCACCCCTCTCCCTCGTGCAAGCGAACTGGTAATAAAAACGCGCCAACACAAGCCACATCATCAAAAAATTTCAAGCAAATCTCTATCAATTAGACGAAAAAATAATATCGCAATTCAGCTTAATCGGTTCATCCTAAACGGCAAACAAACTCACTCAGGCACAGTTACTCGAGACGCTCCAAAAATTCCCCGCAACGCTCCCGCCCCATACGAAAGCTGAAAAAAATACAAACGTTGTTGCGTAACAGTAACATGCCAGCCACCTCCTTTCTATCTCCATGACCACTCAAGAAAAAATACAGTCGATTTCCGACCGAAAAGCTTCCCGAGGCAAAGGAAAGCGCATCTCGGCTCTCACCGCCTACGATTACCCTACGGCTCGACTTCTCGATGAAGCCGGGACCGACCTGCTTCTCGTCGGCGATTCCCTCGGCATGGTCGTTTTAGGATTTCCCGACACCACCCACGTCACGCTCGACATGATGCTTCACCACACCGCTGCCGTGGCGCGTGGCGTAAACAACGCCATCGTCATCGGAGACATGCCGATCAATACCTACACAACCCCCGAACAAGCCCTTGAAACAGCTCAAGCGCTCGTCTCTGCTGGAGCCAATGTGGTTAAGCTTGAAGGAGGCATTCGCCAAGTTGAAAAAATTCAAGCCATCGTATCCGCAGGCATCCCAGTCATCGGCCATCACGGAATGCTTCCTCAGCGCGTCCTCGAAGAAGGAGGCTATAAGAAAAAAGGAAAAACCGAAAAAGAATCCTGCGAAATCACCCAAGGAGCCCTCGCTCTTCAGGAGGCTGGATGTTTTGCCATCGTGCTCGAAAGCGTTGTCCCCGAACTCGCCGAGTCCATTACCGCTCAACTCGACATCCCCACCATCGGAATCGGATGCGACAGCAAAACGCACCCACACACCTGCGACGGTGAAGTTGCCGTCATCACCGATGTGATTGGCTCCTACCCGTGGTTTGTTCCCCCATTCGCCACACCACGTGCCTCTGTGGCCAAAGAAATTTCCCGAGCTGCTAAAGAATATATTGCTTCGCTCTAGCGCACCATGCAACCATGCCTTCTCAAGAAAAAATAGCAGCCTTGGAAAAACGAATGCTAGGGCTCGGCATTTCTGAGGAGACACTTGTCGAAAAATTCATCACAGGCAGTGGGCACGGAGGGCAAAAAATCAACAAAACCGCCTCCTGTGTTTATCTCAAACATCTCCCTTCAGGGATCGAAGTAAAATGCCAACAACAGCGATCGCGCGAGCTTAACAGGTATCTTGCCCGACGCGAACTCTGCGAGCGACTCGAAGAAATTCGCGACGGCAAAAAATCAAAACGTCAACAAGCCTACGAAAAAATCCGACGCCAAAAACGCCGTCGGTCCCGACGCGCTAAAAATCGTATGCTCGATGATAAAACCAAACACGCCACCAAGAAAAACCTCCGCAAACCTCCAGGAGCAAACGATTAAGCTCTCAGTCTATCATGAAAACAAATAAACAAACCTCCCTCATCGTCATCACATTGATACTATTTGCTGTTGTTTCTTTTTTTATTACGACAAAAAAAACAGCCCCTCCACTCTCCAGCCCAAAAAATAGTGTTTCTCATCACCTCACTCAAACGGCCGCAAGTGGCGTCCCAACGACAAATACTCAAACGTCCCCGCTCTCGAATCTCCCTTTAGCCCCCCTCGACCAAACCATCCAGCCATTCAAATCATGGATAAATAGTATTCGAGGAAAACAAATCATCGACTCAGCCACCATCCGTAAAGGTATCTCCCTAGCTACGGCTAGACGGGCTTTCATGATTTCACTCATGAAAGAAGACCCCGAAAAATCTTTGCGCTACGCGATCAGTTGGGCCGACTACAAAATGCTTCCCAAAGAAGTTCAATCACTTGTTGAAACCCCTTTTAGTCAGCGTGGGGACTTCCTCGTTTTTGCTAACTGTGGAAATTCAACACACACACCCACCTACATCGTAGACCTCGGACAATCACATTTTAAAACCACCGCATTTGGACGCAGAAAAAATCTAACAACCAAACAAAACACGCCATTACAAGGCATTCACCTCGATGAAGTTGCCGCCATCCGCCCTGCTCCACTTCAGGTTCTTTCACCCGAAGATGCTCTCGCCATAAAAGATGATTTCCCCATCGCAAACCAAGATATCACCAGAGGGTTTGCCAGTGGCAAAAAAATCTCATCAGCCCCAGTTGTCGCTCTCGGTGGAGGTAAGTTGTTTTACTTCCTCAACAAAGAAGAAGTTGAAAAAACCAATAAAAAACTCAGCAAACTCGACGAGCTTCCAGGCCCTCATGCTGGCGCCCAAGCAATCTTCCTCCTAGCATCAGTAGGATCTGGAAAAAATCCTATCTCGCAAATCGCTTGGCCAACTCTCGAATCCAACGCCAAACTCGAATCTGCATCATGGACGGAGTCCAAGAAAAAAGTCTTTTTTATCCGCATTGATTTCTCAGACAAACCGGGAGAATCGGTCAGTCAAGCAAGGCTGAAAGATGTCTTAAATAACGCTGTATCTAACACCATCCGCGACATGTCTTATGGGAAAACATGGATTGAAGCAGATGTTAGCAGCGTTGTCGTGAGAGTTCCTAGAATCAGCACAACCTATTCCCCCCATAACAATTATCTATTATTCACCGACGCCGTATCCGCCTTTAAAGATCTCAAGACAGGAATCAATCTAGACGATTACGACATTGTTGGTCTGCATTTTACAAATATCAAAATGGAATATGGAGGATCAGCGATCATAGGAGGCTCTCGTCTGTGGATTCAAAATTCGACAAGCACACGAACGATCAGCCACGAACTCGGGCACAACTACGGTCTTCATCATGCTCATTTTTTGGAAACTACCGATGGCTCCGCTCTTGGACCAGGCA
>CAZOWD010000241.1:0-2907 GCA_964583225.1 uncultured Verrucomicrobiales bacterium
TGAACTATTTTTGTTTTTATTCATACTAACGTTAGATACTCATGCACTTCCTCGCTGTGTGCATAGACTTATATTGGGCGCATTCTCACATACTTTCCAGAAAAAAAACAGCTTTTCCCCTTTGAATCCTCAATGACGGAAGATACTCTGGTATTAAATCAATTAATACACTTATGAAACGCCTTTTCCCCGCCCTGCTTGCCTGTATTTTTATACCCGCAACCACCACTGCTGCACCACAATCCAAAAAGCCAAACATCCTTTTCATCGCCATCGACGATTTAAAACCCAATCTCGGATGTTACGGGGATCCAATCGCGAAAACCCCCAACATTGATCGCTTGGCAGCCATGGGAACCACGTTTACCAACAGTCACTGTAACCAAGCCGTTTGTGGTCCATCCCGCGCTAGCCTCATGACAGGACTTCGCCCCGACCGGACAGGCGTTCATGACCTTAAAACTGTCGCTCGAAAAGTTCGCCCTTGGATAGTCACCATCCCTGAATATTTCAAAAAAAATGGCTACGTCACCGCAGGGACAGGAAAAATCTACGACCCTCGCTGCGTAGATAAAAAATCGGACGCTCCATCGTGGTCAAAACCATTCGTTTTACACAACGTCCCCTACAACCCCAAATTCCCCAAACCCGTTAATGCGGCTTACCAAGACCCTGAAATCCATAAAGTTTTCAAGGAACTTCAAAGCAAAGGAATTGTGAACTACGGCCCCGTGCAAAAAGAACTCGTCAAGCGTGGTTTAAATCACGTTGTGGAGTCCATGGACGTTCCCGATGACGCTTACACCGATGGAGCCACCTGTAAGCAAGCACTCAAATTTATCCGAGAGCTCAGCGATCACAAAGGTCAGGGAAAACCATTCTTTCTCGCTGTAGGTTTCAAAAAACCCCACCTTCCATTTATTGCTCCTAAAAAATACTGGGATCTTTACAAACGCGAAGAGATGCCCATTGCGAGCTTCCAAAAACATGCAAAAAACTCCCCCTCTTTTGCATACACAAACTTCCCTGAGCTACGCAGCTACGCAGACACTCCAAAATCAGGAATGCCTACCGAAGCGAAACAACGCGAACTCATCCACGGCTACTACGCCTGCACCTCTTACACCGATGCTCAGATCGGAAAACTTCTCGATGAGTTGAAAAAACGAGACCTCATGAAAAACACCATCATCATCCTCTGGGGCGATCATGGATGGCATCTCGGTGATCACGGGCTATGGACAAAACACACAAACTTTGAACAAGCCACCCGTGCTCCACTGATCTACGCAGGCCCTAACATTCAGCAAGGCAAACTAACCGCAGCACCCACAGAGTTTGTCGACATTTTCCCAACGCTCTGCGATCTAGCTGGCTTACCAACGCCTAAAAACCTTGATGGATTAAGCAGCAAACCCGTTCTTACAGGCGAAAAACAAAAAGTAAAAGACGTTGCCATTAGTCAATTTGGACGCGGTAGCGCCATGGGTTATGCGTTCCGAAATGACCGATACCGCTACGTTGTTTGGGTCAATGGCAAAAAGCAATCCGATGCCACCACCACACCGGCCTCAGCACTCACTCCAGATAAAATCAAAGCGGAAGAACTCTACGATTATAAAACAGATCCGCTTGAAAAAGTGAGTCTCGCAAAATCCCCCGAACAAGCAAAACGCATTCAAGAGTTCCGAAAAATTGCCGATACTTACCTCAAAGAACAAGCAAAACGGATCAAGTTACAAAAAGAACAATAAGATCACTTTCCGAATTTGCGATCTAACTCATTAAGTGAAATATGAATAATGGTCGGCCTCCCATCTGGCGTGCAGTATGGGAGGTCACAGGAAAACATCGCTTTTAAAAGCGCCTCGGTGTGATCGCTCCGGCATGGTTCAAATCGCGCAGCACGACTCGCGAGACTCGCTGCAAAGGATTCATAAGCCATCGATTTTCCACGGCGCGTCCCAACGGTCTCATGAAGTTCATCAACTAGCTCATGCAAAAATCCATGCACGTCTGAAAGCTCTAAAAACGAAGGGATACTACTCACCTTCACCGTGCTTCCGCCAAACGACTCCACCGACATTCCAGCCTCGGCAAAATGCTCCGCATGACGCAACACGAGATCAGCATCAATCGCCTCCAACTCCAGCAGTTCCGGAACCAGCAAACCTTGCGACTCCACCCCGCCATCACCTTTACCTTTGAGGAGGTCTTCATAAATCACACGCTCTCGTGCCGCTACAGGGTCGAGCAAAACAACGCCCTCATCGCCTTCAAGCACCATATAGCGATCATGCAACGGACCAATCACCTTAAATTCTGGCTGAGACACCAAAGTTTCGCCCTGATCGTCTGCTAACTCAGTTTGTTGATCCGCCTGATGAGGGAAACCTCCCTCCACTTCAGAATGAGGCGGTTCAGTTTCAGAAGGAACACTCACTTCACTTGTTGGATGGATGGCATTTTCAGTCGGACTCACCGACGGAATCTCAACAGACGCCCCCGCGCCCGTCGTTTCCCTCTCCTCATCATCCAGCGAAACTACGGGATCAAAGGAACGATCAGGTTGGGGATTTTTTGTAACATCGACTACGTTTGGAGCTTTAGACTCTGGAGGTGAAAGAGCCAACTCCACGGCTCCAGCTATTAAATTACGAATTTCATGAGGACGGTGAAACCTCACCTCGCGCTTGGCGGGGTGCACATTGACATCCACCAACTCGGGATCCATATCAATCCACAACCACGCTGCGGGATGCGTTCCTTCAGACACAGCGCCTTTATAACCATCCCTTAACGCTCTTGAAATCGCAGAATCTTCAATCGGCCGCCCATTCAAAAAAACAAACTGCTGACGTTTCCCTTTTCTAGAATACTCAGCGGGCAACAAATAACCACGCACCG
>CAZOWD010000242.1:0-2905 GCA_964583225.1 uncultured Verrucomicrobiales bacterium
AGCGGGGTAGACTCAGTAGTTGCACCTGTAGGCTTTGCTGCTGGAGGAGCAGCGGGAGCTGGTGGGGTAGGTTTGATTTTTTTAGGTGGAAGTGCGTTGACGAGTGCAAGGCGAGCTTGAGCGGCATCTGTGAAGGTATTGCCTCTTTCAGAGCTTTCTTCTTTGGCTTTTTCATACCAAGTTTTAGCTTCGTCTTTTTTCCCAGCTGCCTTGGAAATATCTCCAAGTGAAATGCAGGCGAGAGGGGAAATGTAGCTGTCCGTTTCGCTGTCGGCAACCTCGGTGAGAAGGGGGACGGCTTCGTCAGCTTTGCCTTGGTCTACGAGAAGAAGGGCTAAATTCACCTTGGCTGTTGCGATGACAGGGTGCTTGGGGTTTGTGTCGATAAACTCTTTGAGGGTTTTGATTGCCTCTTCGGGAGTTTTATCCGCTTGAACGTCAGCAATGAGCAAAAGTGCAGTGCTTGCGGCTTTGCTATTGGGCCATTCTTTGATGACGGCTTGGTAGTCTTCAATCTTTTCGGCCTTCAGAAGAGCTGCTCCAGCGTCTTCGGCGTTGCCTTTGGCGATGCCTGAGTAAACAACGTAAACGATAATACCTATGGCTAGTAAAATAGCCGTGGCGATGAGCTTTTTCTGATGGGCGTCAAGAAATTGGTCGAGCTTGCTGGGGCCGAGGTCGATTTCTGCGAAGGGTGTGGGTGATTCTGCCATGATGTGAACGAGATTGGTGTCGTTGAGACGGGCGGTGATAGCCAAGGTTGAACTCCTTGGCAAGGCGCAATACGTAGTAGGGTGTTAAATAGCGAAATAGAATGATTTTTTGGGTGTTATTCAAGTCCTACGGTGCTGAGAATGACAGCTTGGGCAATATCCGCAAAGGCAGCGCTGCTTGGGTTTTCACTGGTTGGTGTGAGGGCGATTGGGTTTCCGGCATCTCCTTGCTCCCGAGTGGGGATGTTGATGGGGATTTGTCCGAGCAGCGGGATGTTGAGCTTTTCAGCCTCGCGCACGCCTCCGCCTTCCCCAAAGATGGGATAGCGGACTCCGTGGTCGCATTCAAACCACGCCATATTTTCGATGAGACCAAGCACGGGAACGTTTACTTTGTCAAACATCGCAATGGCTTTGCGGGCATCGATGAGCGCAACTTCCTGTGGCGTGGTGACGATGAGTGCTCCAGTAAGGGCGATTGTTTGGACGATGGTGAGTTGGATGTCGCCGGTGCCAGGAGGGAGGTCGAGGATGAGATAATCAAGTTCACCCCAAAGCACACCCGTGAGAAACTGTTGGGTGTAGCGAGTGGCGAGTGGGCCTCTCACGATAACAGGTGAGTTGTCCTCAAGGAGGAATCCCATGGACATGAGTTTTACATCGTGAGCGGTGATGGGGATGATTTGGTTGTCGCCTGTGGCGAGAGGGCGTTCATTTTTACCAAACATCAGGGTGATAGATGGGCCGCAGAGGTCGCAGTCGCAAAGACCCACTTTGGCTCCCGTTTTAGCGAGAGCGATTGCGAGGTTCGAAGCGACGGTGGATTTTCCGACTCCACCTTTTCCCGAGGCAACGGCGATGACGTTTTTTACGCCGGGGATTTTATTTTTTTCGGGTTCTCCGCTTGCTGTTTGCGTGGGGGCAGCTTGAACGTCGAGTTCGATTTTGGCGTGTTTGATCTCAGGTTGGGCATCGAGCACCGCGTGGCAATCTTTGAAAATCTGCTCGGGCACTGAGGGGTCATTTGTTTGTAAGCTGATGTTTACGGTAACTACACCATTGTCGATCTCGATGTTTTTAACGAGGCCGAAGGAAATGATGTCGCGAGAAAAACCTGGATAGGTTACTTTTTTGAGAAGTTCGGAAATGGATTCAGGAGTCATGGTAAGTAAATATTTTAGGGGTGTGAAAGGTTTAGAGGTAAAGGATGCGGCCGCAGTTTTCGCACTGAGTCACTTCTTTTTCAGCTTGAACGTTGATCATGGTCGCTGGGATGAGTTTCATGTGGCATCCTCCGCACTGCCCCGATCCAGCGGAAACGATGGCGTCGCCACCTTTGGACTTCATTAAGCGTTCGTAGAGAGAAAGAAGGTCTGGTTCTATTTTTTCAGCCAGATGGGCGCGTTCGGTTTGGAGTTCCGATAGTTGCTTTTTGCATTCGTCGGAGCGTTGGTCAAGCTGGGCGATTTCTTCATCGACCATGCTTTGGGTGAGGTCGAGCGCAGCTTGGGCTTGAGCGAGAGCGGATGCGAGTTCATCACCTTTTTCCATGAGTTCGAGTTCGCTGGTCTCTAGGTTGTCGATTTCTTCGGTGTAGCGAACGATTTCATTGCCAAGAGCGGTAAACTCATCGTTTTTCTTGGTTTCGTATTGTTGGACTTTGAGTTTTTCTAAGGTGTTTTTGCGCACTCCGATATCGAGTTCTACCTTTTTGATGGCGATTTCGTTTTCTTGGATCGCTGCTTTGGCGTCGGCGACAGAGGCCAAATCGTTGGCGAGGCGTTCTTCGGCTCGTTTTTTATCTAGAGGTATGCGTTTGAGATCCGCTTGGAGTTTTAGGACGCGTTGATCGCGGTCTTGGAGGATTAGTAGAGACTCAATTTCAGAAAGCATGCGCGGCTTTTACTCCTTATGAAGCTGTTGGGCAAGCGTAGGTCGCGTTATAAAGGTGATTTTTCTTTGTCGCCAAAATTAGGATAAGGAGATAGTGTGTTTTTGTTGTCCCACCGAGGGATCCTTTCAAAAAAACATTAGCTGAAGATGAAAATAGAATGTCCCGATTGTAGTCAAATATTTGATGTGACTGAAGAGTTTATGGGTAAAACTGTGCAGTGTGGAGCCTGTGAGCATCAGTTTGAGGTGACTGAGGATGTCAAAGTTCAAAAGAAAAAAAGGTTCTATCCAGGAGAGAA
>CAZOWD010000243.1:0-2900 GCA_964583225.1 uncultured Verrucomicrobiales bacterium
CGATTTACAGCTTTAGCTGTGCATCGGTCACCTAAAGAAGTGGAAGGTGTCGTTAAGGTGTGGAGCGAGTCTGGAAGTTCTCGCTTTTTGAAATATTTTACACCTGGGAGAATTGCTGCGGGTGGATTGGCAAGCGCAATAATGATCACAGCTTGGAAAGCTCCAGAGTCATCTTTAGGATTTGCTGATACGATTCTAAAAGGATTTTTTGGTCCAGCAATGATGGTTTGCTCTTGGATTATTGTCCTTTTGGTTTTGATCCTCTTGCGCAGACCTCTCATTTGGATGCTGAAAAAAGCAGTAGGTGTCTTTAAGGTAAAAAGTTGCGCCTCAAAAAAAGTAATGAACACGTGAGATTCTAACTGAATCTCTTTCAGGGTTCTAAAAGCACAAAAGCCCTTGATTGCTCAAGGGCTTTTGTAATGAAAATGATGGTGGCTCCACTCGGGTTCGAACCAAGGACACGCGGATTTTCAATCCGCTGCTCTACCAACTGAGCTATGGAGCCATCTAGTGTTACCTAGAGTTGCAACGCGCCGTTCGGCGGTGCGGGAGGGGTTTAGTGTCTGATTGTGATTTTGACAATATAAAAATGCTTTAAAATGCAAATTATTTACTGAGCGGGGATTTTGAGGAGGTTTTGAGCTGTTTTTTGAGGTCGAAAATGGGCTGTGAGATCTGTTTTTTTACGGAGTTATGCAGTGAGTAAGTTGCTTTTTAACCACGCGGTGAAGTTTGAATGTTTTTTTATGTCGTAGAGGTGGCAGAGGAACCCCGCTTGTTCGCCTGCTGCGATGTT
The DNA here is from genome assembly GCA_964583225.1 of uncultured Verrucomicrobiales bacterium. Classification (GTDB taxonomy): domain Bacteria; phylum Verrucomicrobiota; class Verrucomicrobiia; order Verrucomicrobiales; family Akkermansiaceae; genus Oceaniferula. Next base: position 800 of record CAZOWD010000243.1, read on the forward strand.
TGCGGGAAGGTCGTCGATGTAGATCGTTTTTTCAGGAATGAGTCCGTATTGGTCGATGGCGAGTTGATAGATCTCGGGTTCAGGTTTGACGTGGCCCGTTTCGTAGGAAAAAATAGCTCCGTCAAATTTCTGAAAGATCGGGAAGTTCGATTTTAGGTGCTCAACGTGCTCTGCTTGGATGTTGGAGAAAAGGATGAGCCGGTGGCCCGCTTCATGAAGTGCCGTGATTTCTTTCCACATGGGTTCGTTTGGCGTGAAGATGTTTTTCCACGTTTCGATAAAAGATTCTAAGTTTCCTGTAAATCCGAGTGTTTTTGCCGCCCATGGGAAGTAGTCGCTGGCGTCAATTCGCCCAGCCTCAAATTCGTCTTTGCGCGAGAGTAGGGTGTCTATCCTTTCATCTGGATTATCTGCGTCTTCTGGGATGAGGGTTTTGAGTGCGCTTATGAAGTCAAAGTTGACGATGACGCGGCCGATATCAAAGAGAAAGTCCATGAGGATGAAAGATTGAGGTGGAAAAAATACATAAAAAAACCGTGCCGACTCCAAAAAGTCGACACGGAAAACAAACGCGTCATGAAAAAACGCACAAGAAATTTTTATTAATCTGGCTAAGCTGGTTTTAAGCTTCGGCCTGAAGGGCTGCTTTACGAGCCTTTTTGATGATGTCGCGAACAGTGTCAGATGGCTGAGCTCCTTTGGAGATCCATGAATCTACTTTTTCGATATCGATACTGTAGTTGACTCCATCTTCCATTGGGTTGTATGTGCCAACTTGCTCGATGTAACGGCCGTCACGGCGTTTGCGGCTATCGACGGCAACGATCTTGTAAAATGGACGATCTTTGGAGCCTTGGCGGTTAAGTCTAAGAGTAAGCATTGTAAAAATTTAGGTTGGAAATAGTTCTAGCCAGAATGGCGGGGCGGGAAATTGTACGAATTAAAGCGATTTGCCAAGCGAAAAATAGTCTTTTTCGCGATTTCCTGTTTTCATCGCTGAAATTGGTGGTATGTAATGGGCTCAGCCCAAGAGGGGTAATACGGTATGTTTATTGATCACATTAGAATAATCGCATCAGCTGGCGATGGAGGAAATGGAGTTGTTCATTTTCGTAGGGAGAAGTTTAAGCCCAAAGGAGGGCCTGACGGCGGAGACGGCGGAGATGGTGGAAGCGTTATTCTTCGTGTTGATCCTGCTGTGGATAATTTAAAGGCGTATTCGTATGATCCGAAGTTGATTGCAAAGAGAGGCGAGCATGGTGCTGGAAACCGAAAACACGGAAGAAGTGCGAAGGATAAGATCGGAAGAGTTCCTCCAGGAACCGTTGTTTATCGGAGTAATGCTAAGACAGTAGCTGAGGCGGTTGAGCTTGAGCGCAGTGAGGGGGTAGAACTAGAGCCTATCGCAGATTTGACCGAGTATGGTGAAGAGTTTGTGCTCTGCGCCGGAGGAAAAGGAGGAAAAGGAAACTGGCATTACAAAACGTCGACAAACCAAGCGCCTGAAGAGCACACGCTCGGGACGGAGGCCGAGTTTGGTATATTTTATTTGGAGCTTCGGCGGATTGCTGATGCAGGGATGGTTGGATTTCCCAATGCAGGAAAATCAACGCTTGTGAGTAAACTTTCTCATGCGACGCCAAAGATTGCAAATTACCCATTCACCACGCTCAATCCAATGGTTGGGGTGGTCGAGTTTCCTAAATATCGTCGATGCACGGTTGCTGATATACCTGGCCTTATTGAGGGCGCGCATGAAAACCGTGGTCTAGGTCACGAATTTTTGAGACACATCACGCGGTGTCGGTTGCTTCTTTTTGTGATTGATATGGCAGGGAGTGAAGGGCGAGATCCGATTAAAGATCTCGAAACGCTCCGGATGGAAATTAAGATGTATGACGAGGAACTTTCTAAGTTTGATTGGATTGTTGTCGCCAATAAAATGGATCTCGAAGGAGCAGAGGAAAATCTCGAAATGTTCCGTCAGCGATTCCCTAAGGTGACGATTATTCCTCTGTCTGCCGATACGGAAGAAGGGCTTGATGGGCTTCGCGAAGAACTCGACAAGCGGGTGGGGTATCGCCGCGATAAAGACCTTTAG
>CAZOWD010000244.1:0-2864 GCA_964583225.1 uncultured Verrucomicrobiales bacterium
AATCTCGTGTGCTGAAGGCACACCCTATAGAATTTGCCGAAAAACCTTACTTCTTTTCTCTATGGGATGTGCCTTCAGCACATGTTTTTTATACTCCCATAAAACCCCAACGGGTCGTCTTTCGTCCTAGCGTTGGGCTCGTATGGGATGTGCCGTTGGCACATGGGGTAAGTTTTCGTTTCGATGATGCTACTGCGGATTTTAGCTTGAAAGGAGTCCGGGGAATAAAAAAAACCGCACCTAGCGAGTAGGGGCGGTTTTGATGTGATGATATTTAAATCCGAGAATTACCGATTTTTTTTCAAGCTTTCTTCAGCAGCGAGCCAGTCGCTGGTCTCACATCCTTCTAGGCCTTCTTGTTGGCGCTTGAGGTAGTTAAGATAGGCAGCGTGACTGATTTCTTCAGCTGTTGGAGCTGGAGCAGGCTGGATGAAGTTCAAAAGCTCAGTTTCAGCGACAGCGGAATCTTTTTTCTTCGTAGTTCTCTTTGTTGCTGCTTTTTTAGTAGCAGTCTTTCTCGTGGTTTTTCTTGCTGCTTTTTTAGCAGTAGTCTTTCTCGTGGTTTTTTTAGCTGCTTTCTTAGTTGCAGTTTTTTTTGCCACTGTTTTGGTCGTTTTCTTAGGCATAGTGTAAGTTGGTTGTTTTTGATCTTTTGGGGGTTGTTTGTAGCTGGGGTGGGGGTGTTTCCCGAGTTGTTCTACATCCTGCTACAAGCAGGTCATGTGCCAGATGGCGTGAAAACAGCAACCTGTCAACTGTTGAGCGAGTTTTTTTTGAAAAAAATAAAAAATCCACGGCAAATATCCATTTTTAGATATTCACCGTGGATGTAATGAATTCGTTTAGAACTGGTTATTTACACTTTTCTTTGAAGAATTCGAATGTGGCAGCGAGCCCTTCTTCGAGAGTGTATTGAGGTTTCCAGCCTGCAGCACGGAGTTTGTCTGCAGAAGCGCGGGAGTGTTTGACATCACCAGCACGCTCAGGTCCGTGAATGAGTTTTGATTTGGACTGAGCTGATTTAAGAATGTTGTTTGCGAGGTCGTTGATGGTGATTTGACCACCGTATCCTGCGTTGAATGTGCCGTGAACTCCTTCGGTGGTCACTGCAAAAACGAGTGCGCCCACGATGTCTTTAACGTAAATGAAGTCGCGAGTTTGTTCGCCGTCTCCATAAACTGTGATGTCTTCACCTTTAACTGCTTTTTCAATAAAGATGGGAACTGCGGCAGCATAGGCACCTTTAGGATCTTGGCGTGGACCGAAGACGTTGAAGAAGCGAATGGAAGTGGTTTCGAGCTTTCCTTCCTTGCGGAACATTTCGAGGTAGTATTCGCCATCGAGCTTGGTGATTGCGTATGGGCTCTGTGGCTCAGGATACATGGTTTCAACCTTAGGCACGGTTGGGTTGTTTCCGTAGTTGGCAGCAGAAGAGGCAAAAACGAGTTTTTTAACGCCTGCGTCTGAAGCTTCTTCGAGCACGTTAATCAAGCCGTTGACGTTGATTTCCACACATTCAGAAATTTTAGACATGGACTCGGGAACGGAAACCATAGCGGCAAGGTGAAATACGTAATCGATTCCTTGCATGGCTTTTTTCACAAGCTCACGATCAGTGATGGAGCCTTCGATGAATTCGCAGTCGAATCCGTCTAGGTTGTGTTTGTAGCCTGTGCGGAGGTTGTCGAGCACGCGGATGGTGTCGGCTTTTCCTTGGAAGTGTTCAACGATGTGGGAGCCAATAAATCCAGCTCCTCCAGTAATGAGTATATTCATAAGATTGATGGGTTGATGTTATAGTTATATAGGTTAGGTGATTTGTTCCCCACGCGCCATGACGATTTTGCCAGTGCGGATGGTTTCGATGATTTCGAATTGGGAAAGCATAGAGACTGCTGCATCGATTTTTGAAGATTCTCCATTAATCATAGCGATCATGGAAGTTGGGGTAAGATCGATGGTTTTTCCACCGTAGTGGTCGATGATTTGTAATGCTTCGGTGCGTTCTTGTTTGGAAGCTAAGAACTTGATGAGTAGAAGTTCTTTTACCACGGAGTTTGAGGTGGTGTGTTCGACACAATGGATGACATCGATAAGTTTTGAAACTTGGAGGACAATTTGCTCAAGGCCAGAACGATCTCCGATGATGCCGATGGTCATGCGAGAGAATTTGTTATCGCGCCCACGAGAAACGACGAGGGAGTCAATATTGTAGCCGCGTCGAGCAAAGACTTGAGTGATGCGCATGAGCACGCCCGCTTTGTTATTCACAAAAACAGAGATGGTGTGAACTTTTGGTGTATGCAGAGGATCTGCAGTTGAATTGTTAGTTGAGGAAGACATGAAAAATGGTAAGTTGATAGATAAGCAATGGGGTAAACGAGAAAGATGGGCATCCCTCAACATGAGAGGGATGCAAAATCTTTTAGCCGTGGATTAGGTTGAGCCAGTAGGTTTTTCCATTTTGGCTTTAGGACGCTCGGTGAGCATTTCTTCCAAGGTGGCTCCAGCTGGAATCATGGGGAAGACGTTGTCTGTTTTTAAGCAGTCAGCGTGAATGAGCACTGGACCATCGTTGATTTCAAAAGCTTTTTTGAGCACGCGTTTCACATCGGCTGGACGTCTGATATGGAATCCTGGAATCCCGTAAGCTCCTGCGAGTTTTACAAAGTCGGGGTTGCCTTCGAGATCGACGCCTGATTTGCGGTCTTCGTAGAAGAGTTCCTGCCACTGACGAACCATGCCGAGGTAATTGTTGTTCAGAACAACAATTTTAATGGGGAGTTTGTGAAGTGCCGCAGTGGCGAGTTCGAATAAGGTCATTTGGAATCCTCCGTCTCCAGAGATGGAAATGATGGTTTGAG
>CAZOWD010000245.1:0-2850 GCA_964583225.1 uncultured Verrucomicrobiales bacterium
AAGAACAAGCCATATTTTGGTATTGGCAAAAAAGATATAACAAGTGCCCACTTAGAAAAAGCTCTCTTTCCTATACTAATCAAGCAGGATGGTAGCCTGATACTCGTTAAGTTTTCACACTCAGCAAATGCCCTATAACCGATACTGACAACACTAGATGAAAGCCTGATGCTCGTTAAACCACAAGAAGCAAACGCCTCATCCCCGATACTAATTACAGGCATATTATTGATAGTCTCGGGGATCTCTACATCTCCCGTTGCAGATGTTGGGTAATCAGTGATTTCAACTTCATTCCCGTTGATTACCCTGTAGGTAAATAAACCTGATTGTTCCGCATGTAAAACAGAGCTTAAATACGCAAAAATTGCAAAATACAGAAACTTTAAAAAAAGAGGCTTAGAAAAAAAGGTTGTCGTTTTCATTTGTTTTTAGCGAGATTTATAATAAACGCTTGTGTGAAAACGTAAATATTTTTCATCAAAAGTAAAGAACGATCGTCTCATTTCCTCATAGGAAAAACATCCAGAGAATACAACATCACCCCTCCAAATTACCCATACCACTTTCAAAAACCTCTCCCCTTTATTTCATATGGAGCCGCTGGCCGGAATTGAACCGGCGACCTATTCATTACGAGTGAATTGCTCTACCCCTGAGCTACAGCGGCCTTGATGGGTGAAATAAATCCACCGCGGGTGACGCCGAGGTATTTAGCACAGAATCTTCCGCTGACAAGCTCAAGAATGAAAAGTTTTTTACGAACTCTCTCAGCGCCTGCATCGACGTAAATTCACAATATCCATTTCCAAATTAACCCCAATCCCCTCTTGAAGCATCATCCTAACGCTATACGTATTTAATAATACAAAGAGATACTCAGTTATTTTACAAGATCAGGTTAAAAAAGAAGCCAAACAACGACTCTTCATTTTAACTTTTATTTTTAACTGTTAACGATCCATTAAATCCTTCATAATTCAACATCACCACCCAATTTATCATGCACAAATTACTCGCAATCACTACCACTTTAGCGCTCAGCGCTTCAGCCTACGCAGTCAACGAATTTCAAGAATACAAAATCGACCCCAATCTAAAACTTCCCACCGCTCCTCCTAAAGCCCAAGAAGCTTGGCGCGCTGAAAGATTTGGCATGTTCATTCACTGGGGTCCCATCAGCCAATTAGGTGAAGCGCTCAGCCACTCGCGTCTCAGTAAATCTCACCGCACAGGGGGCAAGCCCTACAAATCCAAAGGCATGGATCCCAAAATCTACGATGCCCAATATAAAACGTTCAACCCCACCAAGTTTGATCCAGACAGCATGCTTAAAATGGCAAAAAACGCGGGAGTTTCCTACATTGTTTTCACCACCAAACACCACGCAGGGTTTAGCATGTTCGATTCCAAATTTACGGATTACGACATGATGAGCACCCCTTACAAAAAAGACATCACCAAGATGCTCGCGGATGCATCAAAGAAAAACGGCATCAACTTCGGGATCTACTACTCACCACGCGACTGGCATCACCCCGACTGCGACTCCGACAAACACCACGATCGATATATCAAGTTTTACAAAGCTCAGATGAAAGAGCTACTCACCAACTACGGTCCCATTCATGAAATTTGGTTCGACGGCATGGGGCCTGGCGACTGGGGAGACACATCGCGCGAAATCATGAACATGATTCGCAAACTCCAACCCAATGCCATGGTGAACGATCGAGGCGGTGCAGGCGCTGACTTCTACACGCCCGAGCACTACACCAGTTACATGAACCGCAAAGACCTCTGGGAGGCATGCCACACCACAACCAGCCAGTGGGGATACAATCCCAATGTGCGCGTTAAACCTCTGAAGCAACTCATGGAAATCCTCCTCTACACATGGGGCGCCGACGGCAACATCCTTCTCAACATCGGGCCCAAAGGCGACGGATCAGTCAACCCTGTTGAAAAAGAACGCTTTGAACAGCTTGCCAAATGGTGGAAAAAACACGGCGAGGCATCCATCCGCGATTCCCGTGGTGGTCCTTACATCCCTGGACCTTGGGGAGTTGCCACGTGCAAAGAAAACCGCGTTTACCTTCACGTCTTCAATTGGCCAAAATCGGGATCACTCACGTTCCCAGCGCTCAAAGTTCACGACAAGGCACTCAAGTTTGTCTCTGCGAAAAACCTCACCAAAGATAAAGTCACCGTTCAGCAAAACAAAGACGGTTCATTCGACCTCTCCGTCCCCGCTTCAGATCGCGACCGAATCGTCACCACTCTTGAGCTAACCTTTGACGGCAAAATCTTCCCCGTCAAACCACTCCAGCGTGTGCCATCGCTCACCAACTCCGCTACGCTGACAGCATCTCACAACGCTAGAGATCTCGACAAACTGCGCGATCAAGATGCCAACACCGAGTGGTCGGTCAAATTAAACCGAAAAGACAAATCGCCCATCTGGATCGAGGCAACCTTCGAGAAACCCACTACCATCGCAGGATTTTCTGTCGCTCGCGGTCACAACTGGGTGCCCAAACACAGAGCAGCAGTTCAAATCAAAGATAGAAATGGCAAATGGAAAAGCCTCACCCCCAAGCAGATGAAACTTAAATGGGAGCCCATCAAGTATTTTGATAAACCTGTAACAACAAAACATATCAGACTACTCCTCACCAACACCAACAAATTCAACATCGCAGAATTTGAGCTCTATGCCCCGATTTCATCGGGTAGCAAAAAGTAGCCAATTTCCCAAAAAACACCTCCATAATCCATCATGGCTTAAAACACCATTTTAAGCCATGATGGACGACTCTTCCCTTTATCGTCATAGACAGAAAAAAGGCA
>CAZOWD010000246.1:0-2841 GCA_964583225.1 uncultured Verrucomicrobiales bacterium
GCAAAAAAATTTCTCGGCTCCCAAGCCCCCACAATCATCACCGTAACCCCATAAACCTCTCATTTGTCCCAAAAATCGAGACAACTGCTTAATCTTCAAACAACAACTCGACTAACATCATTCTTCTCACAGCTCTCGTGCATCCCCAGCACGGGAGCTTTTTTCTCTTTCAACCCACCACCACAACCAGTTCAAAGCTATTGAACATCGCATCATTTTTTTCTTTTAGAACCGCGCATTCATCGCCAATCTCCGCGCATGAAGCTCCTCGCCATCCTTTGCCTCATTCTTCCATTTTTTACGGTTAATATTTTAGCCAACGGAAAAAAAGCCCCTCCAGCCTCAATATCTTTTCACGTCGAAGGCAGTTCTGTAGAAGGCCCAAAGTTTGTCCGTAAGGTCAAAACCGTTGCAGGACAACGCTACTTCCGTAAAGTCCCTGAAATCTCAACCAAAGACATCGTCGCTTTCAGCCCCTTCCCTGCCGACGATAAAACCACCTACGGCATCGTTTTCAAATTAAGCAAGCGGGCAGCCCAAAGGCTCAATACCACAACCAACCTCAACCGTGGCAAACTCCTCCTCGCCATCGTCAACGGACAAGCCGTAGGCGTTGTCAGAATTGATAAACCAGTAACCGATGGCATGCTCGTCATCTGGAGTGGCATCCAAGAACACGAAATCAAACTCTACGACCAATTAGCCCCACGCATTGGCGAAGATCCAAAAATCTGGAAAAAACGCCTCAAATACGAAGAAAAAAAACGCCACTAAAATCTTCCGCTCCATTTTCCCATTTTCACTCTTTTATTTCTCATGCTTCGACCTCGTTTTTTCTCAGCCTTTACCACTTTTACAACTCTCACCGCCCTACTAACTCTTCTCTTTACGCTTACTCAAACGGTATCAGCATCATCAAACCAACAGATCATCCTCCCAACCAGCAACCACCACATTTACGGTGGCGATGCCGAAGGTGATCTATTTTACATGTATTGCCACCGCGTTTTTGAAGGAAAAGCATCCCGACCGTGGACCGCTGGAAAATACGGCTTTGTCCGCACATTAAGACGCACCGCCGATGGCGTAATCGGCACACATTTCCATGAAGGAATCGACATCAAACCCCTCAAGCGCGACCGCCGTAGCAACCCGCTAGATCTCATTCATTCGATCTCAGACGGCACAGTCGCCTACGTCAACCCCTACGCAGGAAACAGCAACTACGGAAAATACATCGTCGTTAAACACAAGTGGGATTGTGGGCCTATTTTCAGCCTCTACGCGCACCTCACCCGCACCGATGTCAAAACTGGCGACCGCGTTAAACAAGGACAAGTCATTGGCAAAATGGGTTATACCGGTCGTGGCATCTCTCGCGAGCGCGCCCATGTGCATCTTGAATTAGCCATCATGCTTTCGAGCCGATTCCAAGCCTGGTATGACAAATACTACACCAGCAAAAATCGCCACGGCCTCCTCAGCGGATTTAACCTCTGCGGACTCGACGTCGCTGAATTTTTCCTAGCACAGAAAAAAAATCCCAACCTCACACTTCCTGAATTTCTGGCAACACAGCCAGTCTATTATAAAGTCACCGTGCCCCGCAAAGGACCGCTCGACATCGTTACGCGCTACCCATGGCTAGCTCGTGGCAACTATGCAGAACCTACTCCGTCATGGGAAATTTCCTTCACTGCCTCAGGGTTCCCCCTCGCAGTAAGCCCTAGCAAACGCAAAGTCACAGCCCCCCGTGTTACAGCTGTAAAAAAAGTCCTCTCCAAACACGAATACCACACAAAACGTTACCTCAGTGGCACAGGCCACCGCGCCACATTAACCGCCGCCGGAAAACGCTACATTGCTCTAGTCACAGGAGACTTTTAACCCCTCCATCATCCCCCACACCTCACGAGCACACACAAACATCACATCAAACCATCTCTTCTTTAGAACACACAATTTAATGCCAGGCATTAAGTAATTGACATCAAGAAATACTAGGCTTAATTTCTCAAATCTGAACCAGAAACAAAACAACAAACACCCTAAAAAGATGATAAATAAAGGAGATAAAGCATCATCGAACACACTCCCTCCTCTTCAGCAACTCGATTGCCAGACGGGATTTTTTGGCGGGCAGGCGGGGCAGATTTACCGTTCTTGGTCTGGTGGACGGCATAGGATTCTCGGTGGAGAACACGGCACTTTTTGTTATCACGTCATGAGTCGCACTGCAGGAGGTGAAAAGCTCTTCGGCAATATCGAAAAAGAAGGATTCTGCAAAATCATGCGCAAAATGGAGCGGTTTTCTGGCATCAAAATCCTCACCTACTGCATCATGGACAACCATTTTCACATTTTGGCTCGCGTTCCCGAACAAAAACAATTTCTCAAACGCTTTGATGACAAACCTGAAGAATTTCCAGGCTCTGGCGAGGCTCGATTACTCGACCACCTCCACATCCTTTACAGCAATGCTTACGTCGATCAAGTGAGACGAGAAATCAAATCCATGCGCGAGCGAGGCATGGAAAATGAAGTGCAACAATTCCTCAACAAATACAAAAAACGCTTCTGCAACCTCAGTGCCTTCACCAAAGAACTCAAAGAACGCTTCAGTCGCTGGTTTAACAAACTCCACGGCCGAAAAGGCACGCTCTGGATGGATCGCTTTAAAAGCGTGCTCGTCGAAGACGGCCAGGCGCTCCGCACGATGGCTACTTACATCGACCTCAACCCCGTTCGCGCAGGGATCGTCAAAGATCCCAAAGACTACCGATGGTGCGGTTATGCTGAGGCCGTGGCCGGCAGCAAGCGCGCACGTCGCGGGTTATGCCA
>CAZOWD010000247.1:0-2828 GCA_964583225.1 uncultured Verrucomicrobiales bacterium
TTTACCGCGTCGCCACCATCCAACGCGGCGAACCGTATCACCGGTAAGCCAACTTCAAAATTAACCTTTTCGCACTCGATAGGTCGATAGACCTTACTCGATGGTGATACGAGGATCTTTGTCTGGGTTGACGTAACCTTTTTCAGAAGCTATCCGAATCTTTGGCATGGTATCTCCTCGTTTGCGCAAGGTTGCATGCTTGAGTTTTCCGTTGGCCCATTCGATGTCAATTTCTACATTTCCACGAGCCTTCAGCCCCTTGATTTTTCCGTTTGGCCACGCTTTGGGTAGAGCGGGCAAGATGTGGATTTCTCCGAGGTGTGATTGCATGAGCATTTCACAGAACCCAGAGGCGTAACCAAAGTTTGCCTCGATTTGGAACGGTGGATGCGCCATGAGCAGGTTGGAGTAAGTTCCACCCGCATTGTTCATGACAATGTGCGTGATATGGCATTCCTTGAGAGCATTCTGGAGGATTTTGTGCGCACGGTCGCCGTTAAGGAGTCGAGCCCAAAGGTTGATTTTCCAACCGATCGACCACCCCGTTCCTGAATCGCCACGGTGGTCGAGCGATACGGCTGCCGCTTTTGCCAGTTTGGGAGTTATCGCGGGAGCAATTTGACGTCCAGGATAGACGGCGATAAGGTGAGAGAGGTGGCGGTGTTGATCTTTGGGATCATCGATATCCTCTTTCCACTCTTGCAGTTGTCCCCATTTCCCGATCTGGGGCTTGAGGAGCTTGCTGCGCATCTCCGTGATTTTTTTCCGATAATCGACATCTACTCCGAGGTCGGTGGACGCCTCGATGTAGTTGGTGAACAAATCATACATCAACTGCTGCTCATAGGAGTTTCCGACAGCTTCGGGTCCATGCTCTGGAGAAACACTTTTTGGACTGACGATCGTGCCATCGGGCAAGGTGATCGCAAAATCTTCCCAAAACTCACAGAGTTCTTTAAGAATGGGGTAGGCAACATTTTTCAAATAAGTGCGATCTTTTGTGTAGGCGTAGTGATCCCAAATGTTTTGAGCAATCCATGCAGCATCGCCTGGAACCCAGAGATAGCTTGCGCCACCAAAGATTCCATTTTCAGATTGGGTCATCCAGCCTCGGATATTTTTGCCAAAATGTTTTTGGGTGCGATCATGACGCGTTGACCGGACAGATGCTTGGTAGTCAGCAAATGGCTGGAAACATTCGGAGAGGTTTGTTTGATCGACAAACCAATAGTTCATCTGGACGTTCACGTCTGAGTGATAATCACAGCGCCAAGGTGGGTTGTTGCTGTTATTCCAGAGCCCTTGCAGGTTAGCGGGAAGCGAACCAGGCCGAGAACTGGCAATCATCAGGTAACGCCCGTAGTGAAACTGAAGAGCTTCAAGCGCAAGATCACTTCGATCGGTCTGATAGGCGTGAAGTCGTTTATCCGTAGGAAGCTGACTGTTTTTGTTGGTAGGTAAAGTGGCCTCACAGCGGTTGTAGAGCGATTGATAATCCGCGATGTGTTCACTTTTTAGTTTTGAATAGGGAGTCATGCAGGCTTTCGCAATTTGCTTAATGAGGCGCTTGTGCGGATGCACCCCTTTCCATCCCTTCTCCCGCTGATTCACATAATCGGTTCCAGCAGCCACAAATATGGTGAAACTGTTACAGTCCTTAAAGTAGAGTTTTCCTTTGTAAAATTTCATTCTCCCTCCGTCATGCACCACTTTGAGGAGAGACTCGTAATCGAGAGCCACTTGGTAGGTTGGTTGATCGGAGCGCTCTTTTTGACCATAGCGAAACCCTTTGAGATTCCCCCTAGCGGAGAGCGTGCTGTTGGTTCCTACGATAGGCGCGCCGTGGCTGTCAGTAAGCTCAATTTTTCCCGTAAAGGCTTTCTTTTTATCGGCAGTAAAACGGAAAACCATCACACCTGCGGGCGCACTAGAAAAAGCCTCACGCGTGTAGTGGGTTCCGTTCATCGTGTAGGACGTCGTGTGGATCGCAGTTTTTAGATCAAGTTTGCGTTGGTAATCTGTGACAACCGGATCTTTCTTCGCTCCACGCACGTTCAAGGATATCCGAGCGACTTGGAAATGAGGCGCGGTAGAACTGGGTTGGAAAATGAAACGATAGTGCTTGTAAGGCGTTTTATTTTTGATGCAAAACGTCTTCTTTTCGCCACGCTGTTTCCAATGTGGCACATTTTTTTGTTCATCGAGAGTTTTCCATGTTTTGCCGTCCTTAGACCCGAGAAGTTTCCAGTTTGCTGGATCGCGCTCGGGAGCATCATTGGCGGAAGTGATGGTATATTCTGTGAGCGGGGTAGATTTCCCAATCACCGAAATATCGGCTACAATCGGCTCCCCATGGTGTTCGAAACACCACTTCCCTCCAGAAGCAATACTAGCAGAGCTAAAAGCTTGAGTAATATCTTCTCCATCATTCTGCCACTTGCAAGGGGTGCTTGCCTCAAGCCGAAATGGCTCGGGGTGAAGGTTTACAAAAATGTTACCAAATGTCTGGTAGGATCCTGTATCGTTTTCATCGCCAATCCAAAGAGAATCCTCGTTAAACATAAATTGCTCACGAGCAACTTTCCCAAACACCATCGCACCGAGCTTTCCATTGCCGATGGGGAGGGCTTCCATTTGCCAGTCCTTCGCGGGGTGCTGATACCAAAGCGTGTGCAAACTAAACTGCTGCGTGTCGCTTGCATTTTGCGAATGAGTCGTGACGGCAGCCTCGCAAAAAGGAACCAAGGCCATAACAGCGGCGATGCTGAGGGGGAAAAATAATTTTTTCATAATAGAGCTAGTGCGCGCCGCACCCATATTCACTTTCA
>CAZOWD010000248.1:0-2818 GCA_964583225.1 uncultured Verrucomicrobiales bacterium
CCGTCGACATCGACCTTGGCAAGGTCGCGCTCTACCACTGAGCTACACCCGCATCACTTAGCTTGGATTGTGTTACCCTTGCTTCGCTTGCGCGGGGATTTGTTTACACGGAGATGCGCGTGAGGCAAGACCTTTTTTGTAAAATTTGTAAATTAATGGTTTTTTGAGTAAATATTGGATCCTATTGGCTTCAGGCTGGCAGTTTCGCTGATATTTGAAACTTGAAAGTTAGAGCTGAGTTCTTACAACCCGCGCATGAACATTCTCAGCGAGATTATGGAGCAAAAGCTCAAAGAGGTAGAGAAGTTGTTGCCTCATTTGGAAAAATACCGTGCAGCAGCCTTAGAGCGGAATGAATTTGGAGGTTTTCGCTCTGCCTTGGATCGTGGTCCCGATCGTTTGGGAATTATAGCAGAGGTGAAGCACGCATCCCCTTCTGCGGGAGTGATTGATCCGCAGTTTGACCCTGTGAGGCAGGCTAGGATGTATATCGACGGTGGAGCTACTTGTATGTCGGTGCTGACGGATGAAAAATATTTTCAGGGTTCTTTGGCTGATTTGACAAAGATTTCGCCCATTTCGAATATACCGCTTTTGAGGAAAGATTTTATTCGGCACGAAGTGCAGATTTACCAAGCGATCATTGCTGGTGCCGATGCTATTCTTTTGATCGTGGCGTGTTTGGACGATGAAACTTTAAAGCGTCTTTATCAAGAAGCTCGAGATTTTCAGTTGGATGTTCTTGTTGAGGTGCACGACTTGCATGAAATGGAGCGCGCTCTTGATTTGGGGGCTGACTTGATTGGGATTAATAACCGAAACCTGAAGACGTTTAAAACCGACTTGGCAACGACGGAGCTTTTGGCGGACGAAGCAGGGGAGGATGTTTTGCTTGTTAGTGAATCCGGGATAAAAACCGCTGCTGATTGCGTGCGTGTTCTCGAGGCGGGGGCTAATGCCATTTTGGTGGGAGAGACGCTGATGCGTGCCAATAACCCTGCCGAAACGATGCAACAGTGGTTGGATATTCGGATTTAAATCCCGTAATAAAGAATCGTAATAAAAATGGCCCTGAGAGTGATCTCAGAGCCATTTTATTTTTTTAGATTTAGTTTCTTCTCAGCCTTGGGATTATTGTCTGGCTCCTGTAGCTGGAAGGAAGCGGTAGTAGGCCTCGAGCATGAAGGTTGCTAGACAGGTTCGATAATGAACGCTATCTATAGAGCTTCCTTTGAATAAAGGTCCTATAGCTTTAGCCTTTGGAGTGTTTTTGTAGGTTCCGTCTGGATTTTGATTTTTGAGTATTTGATCTCGGAACATTTTATTATACTGATCCCATTGCTCGCCTCCTCGGTTTAAAAGCGCTTGGACGTTATAATATTGTTCGTAGAGGTTTGCATCTTGGGTGTTCCAGTCAAATTTTGTATTTGCGACGATGTAAGCAGCGCCCTTACGAACGACAGCGTCGTGACTTTTTCCTAATATTTGGAAACAGAAAACACCTCCGCCTGTCAGCTCTGTTTTGCGGTCGCCAGCTTTTCTATAACCAATGCTCCCTTCAGAGGTTTGTGTTTTCTTGATAAACCTCAACGCTTTGCTGAAGACTGTTTTGAAATCGCGATCTTCCCAAAGCCCTGTGTATGTGCAGGCTTTGAGCGCTTGTAGTTGCCAGAATCCTACGGAGTTGTCGGGACCTGCTCCTTTTTTCTCATACTTATAAGCCCATGAGCCATTTTCATGTTGGTGTTGGAGAATCCAGTCGCCTGCTAGCTTTGTGGCTTTATCTAGATTGGGAACATGGATTCCGAGCTTACGGCAAAATGTAGAAGATTCACCGAGCGCGTAAGTTGCGATACCGTGTTCGTAACTCCAATGGCCTTTGAGGTCGGTTGCTATTTTTCCGTCATTTTTGAGGGCGAGGTTGACTAGATAAATAATGCCTCGGGTAACGGAGTCGCCAAATTCTTCAGAGTTAGGGGTCTCACAGTGACCTAAATAAGCAAGAACAGCCAATCCAGTCATGGCGACTTTGTATTGTTTTGCCCAACTTCCGTCAGAATTTTGAGTTTTTTTCAACCAACGGAGAGATTTAACCACCGCATCTTCGCACGCTTCGTTACCTCCGTTGTTGTTGAGGCGATCAAGGCGGTCCGCTTTGGAGCAGCGCTTGCGCATAGTTTCCTGAATAGCTCCAAATCCACCGCCTTGGCCTGCGTCGTCCCAATCTTCAGCGGTGCCGAAATCTGCAATAGGGTCAGTAACTTCGATATCGGGAACTGGGATGGCGATGTTAGATGTTGTGTTTGAGGCGATTACCTTTGCCATTGAGGTGGTAGGGGCTGAGGGCTTTCGCTCTATAGCTCGAGTCATTTCGCGCTCTTCGACTTGTTCTTTTTCTTCGACGCCAGCTTGGTAAGAGACGATATCGGGCGTTGTATTGTCGATAGGTGGAAGAAGTATCCAAAGGAGGACAATACCAATCAGTAATATACTCAGTATAGAAATAACAACACTAGTGATGGTTGAGTTTCTTTGCTGTGCGCGAAGTCGTGCTTGGGCTTCGGGTGAAAGTTCGGCGTGTAAGCTCATAATGGTTCCGCTGTGTAAGTTGTTTGTGTTTTTTGGCTTAAATAAAGTAGCTTGAAAAGCCGTAAATCGTTCTTGAAAGAGAAATATAGTAAAGCTCGCCCAGTAGACCAGCCCAAAAATTGATATTTGTTTTGTTTCATAATTGGATGCTGTGAGTTTTTCTTTTTAGGTTTGTTGGAGGGGGTGAGTTTGCTCCGTTTGAATCCGTTGCATATTTTACAATTTGCGT
>CAZOWD010000249.1:0-2789 GCA_964583225.1 uncultured Verrucomicrobiales bacterium
AAATGGAATGCCGATAATCCAAGTCCGTGGGTTAGATACATGGATGAAAATAATCCAGATTGCGCCAAGCGTAGTTATGTCACCCTCGGCCCCTTAGGTGTTACGACTCTATTTCACGACCGCGATGATTTTCGGGATCAACCAGCCTTTCGAGATATTTCCCCTATCGAGTTAACCGACGAATATGGTCTTTTATTTAATACGATTGAAGTGAAAAATATTCACTTCCTCAGCCCTAGTGCAGGGTTCTTGGAGCCTGGAGATTTGATTCTCAAGATGGATGGTCATTTTTTTGAAACGAGTTACCTTTCTTATAGAAATAATTATTTTAAACGAATCACCCGAAGACAATTCCAACCTCATGTGGGTCGATTACTCGATAACGCAGAAGGTGAAGGGTCGGTTAAGGTGGGGTATTTACGACTTCCTGAAAACTTTCAGGCTGTGGCCCAATCTGGTATTCGTTCATGGTCTGTAATTCGCGATGATATTGCCACTCCAGCCAGCATTGATATTCCGCTCGGAGATGTCGGATTTTTTAAAATTACTCAAAAAACTGGCTCGCGACCTCTCGTGGAAGGTAGCGATTCCCTTCAACTGGTAAACGCTCAAGGAGATTGGATTGATCTCGTTACCAATAGTGGCTCACCTATAGGGCACATCGTTGAAATTCCTGAAGGTGATGATTGGCGGCTTGTAGGTCAGATAACTTCCAAATCCGCTGCAACTTTTACGGTTTCCACGCTCCCTAGACCGACCTTACCCAGTAATCTTCAAGAGTATTATCACGAAGTCAGCATTCCTATTGATGCGATTGGCTCCTTTGGCAAGGTTTATGATCCCGATGGGAAAAAAGCTAAAAACTATCGAGCCATTTTAGCACACCGTCTCGCAATCCAACAAAACGACGACGGGTCGTGGACTCCAAACGGGTATAATCTCCCAGCTTTTGTCACCTCCATTTGCGGATATGCGCTGTTATCCACTGGCGACCCACAATACAGCGAAAACGTGCGTAAAGCTGCGAGGTATGTCGCCAATCCAACCGCGAAGGAAAGTTGGACTTATACCAATGGGTTTCAACTAGCTTTTATCTCCGATTACTACCTTCAAACTCGCGACCCAGCGGTTATTCCAGGCATCAAACGGCAAATCAAATATGTGAGACGGTTTATCCAAGCTGACTACACCGCAGGGCATAAAGAATCTCCAGGTTACGGGGGAACGGGATGGGTTGGTGCTGGGAGCCAAATTGCGTTAGGCCTAGCGATTGCAGCGGAAGCTGGGCTTGCCGATGCTGATGACCTCAACTTACTCGATCAAATGCTAGCGCGTATCCGCGAGCTTACTCGGAGTGGAACTATGACTTACAAACGGGGACTCACTAAAGATAGTGATGCAGGGCACGGAGATAGTTGTCAATCAACCCCTTATCTTGTAGCTTCTCTCGTTCGAGGCGGGAACGAAATTTTTACACAAAAAGCCCTTACTCGCTACGGGCAAGGTCCATTTGGCGACGAAGACAATGGACACGCATCTCAAACACTCCACTTTCTTTTCTCCAATATAGCTATCGCTAACGCGAGCGATGAAGCTCATATCGAAAACATGAGTCAATTGGCATGGAGGTTTACTATTTTCCGAGATCATTTTGGGTTATTGGGAAAAAATAATTATCAGATTGAGCGGCATAGCGGAGATCCCGCTGTTGGTTATCCACTTTGGAGAACAGCAGGAGCTCTTATTGCCTTTAACGCTCACCGACACAACACGGCATTGACCGGGAAAAAAGAATATCGATCCCCTCTCAAAAAAACGAGTGATCTTGTTCACATCGAGCGCGAACTTTACAACGTGCTTCTCCGCTCATGGAGTATCGCAGAAGCAGTTCTCGGAGATAAAGCACCTTCTAGTTTCGTAGAAGCTTTTCAAGAGCTACGCGCATTAACTCCACGAAGAAATTGGAATGAAGAGTTGATTGAATGGCTTCAACGCAATGCGCCTATTGTTTGCGCGGATATTCTCGATTTACCCGAGGATCCAGAAGGCGGTTCTCGAGGTCAATTAGTCGAACTGCTCCACCTTGTCGGGGTTGAATCTGCGTTTGAAAAAATTAAAGAAGACCCCGCCTATATCACACTTAATCCATGCGCATTAGAGGTGAAGCTTGGTTTTGAATCGAGAAATCGCTTAATCAGTCAGGCTATTTTTCCGATGTCTGATTTAAACATTGAACTCGTTGACCCGACTCAGGAGATTATTCAAACTCCTATTACCTATTCTGTGTCGGGTGTTGTGGGAGATGATCATGTATTTCATCACGTTTTCCCCAACGACCTCACCATCCCAGATGGAAAAACTTTTCAGGTTCACGTTTCTTATAAAATTGATGGATTTGATGTCGATTACACCGTTCCTATCACTTATCCGATCGTTGATTTTCGTTGGCCTAACCCAATCATCAACACCTTTACTGTTACCTCAGGCATACTCGATGACTTTTCAGGCAATGGCTATGCTGGCAGGTTCATTTTAGATACGGGGCGGCCTCTAGGATTTGAACTTTGGAAAGAAAACCGACCTGGATGTCTCGTTCGTGGCGGTCGGTATAAAGTCACCATTGCGATGGGAGATGTTTGGGCGACCCAAATTCAAGATTGGGAAGAACTCTCTCCTTCGCCAAGAGAAGTGGCTATTGACGGCGTCTCTGGCCCCGATGGTCTCGACTTAAATCAACTTAGGGATCGTGACACAAACACAAGCATTCAATTTAGTCGGGATGCCGTATT
>CAZOWD010000250.1:0-2775 GCA_964583225.1 uncultured Verrucomicrobiales bacterium
CCAAAAAGCGGATCGCAGAGCACCAAAGAAAGAAGTGGCTTGGCCTGTTAATTGGTATGCTCGGAGCGATTGAAGTTTTTCTCACCGCCTACAAGCTTTGGGGTGATTGGATTATAGGCATCGTTTGTGTTCTAATGGGCCCTCTTGGAATTGCGTGGGGCATCCAGAGATCAAATCAAAACGACTAACAACTACAAAACAAACAAGACACGAGTGGCAATCCGCGAAGAGCTATGAAGTCACAAATTTCACCATCCAACCTCATAAGGGTGCGCTTCAGCTAGCAGATAACCAGAGCTAGACATTGTGCCATAAAAATAAGATACTCAACGCAATGTTAAAAGAAGCTAATTATGCAGTAGACAAAAAACAGCGAATTCATCGGATTGCGTCCCTAAGCATATTTTTAGTATGGGTTATTTTGGGATACCGTGCGGGAGGTTTAGCCGGAGTTATGAGGGTGAGTCTCTTTTTTTCGCTCCCCATGGCCTGTATATGGTTCCCTGATGCTATGAGTGAATACAGAGGAATTGTGTTGGGCAAAGGTAGATATATTGATAAGCCGTCAAATCCTATTTTTCTGAGGTGGGGAGGCTGGTTTTTACTCTTATTCGTCCCTTGTCTTTTATTTCTCATGTTTTACACTCATGGATAACAATACCCCCCAACAAAAAAATTAGGTAACGGAGGTCCACTCCTAATTTTGATGTTCGATGAAAAATGATTACAAAACTCCTAACGCGGTATTTCAATAGTAAGTGGCGACCTGCACTTGTTTATATTGGTCTTCTTGGTTGCTTCACGATTTCAGCAACCTTCAAATGGAGAGCTCTGTCCACTCTGAGCAATGTGCTATTCTGCGTTGCGGGCCTCGCATTCTTGGGCATCATCGCAGCATCCATCTGGAACTTCTTCAAAAAAAGATACCGAATAGGTTTTATCAATCTTCTTCTCGTTTTCGGCTGCGGAGCAGTCACCATCGTAGCCTTAGGCTTTGTGATGTTTTTATCCATGTTTGGCCCAAGCGAAGATGGATTTGCAGATAATCTGACGATTCCTGAAGGCATCGACATTTCCGAACCAGATCAAGATACAACGGATCCTTGGATGACAAATACAGCAACAGGGAGCGATGCATTTCAAAAACATATTCGCAAGGCTCTGGCTGTTCCAGGAGATGGCAACCCAGAATTCACGCCAGCTATGCCCTCGATCAGTAAGGCATCGACAGCCTATCCAAAAAAATTTCGTGATTATCTCGAAGCCTCTCCAGACTGGTATGTATTTCTCGAAGACGGAAATCGATTTGCGTATAGACGCTGGAGTTATGCTGGAGAACCAAGGAATTCATCTCATGGCTACATCTCGGATTTTGGCGAAAATTTACGTTTTCAAACGCGTTGTCTCCTCTGTTTGGATCGCAAACAGTGGAGCAGATATTTCGTGCAACATGTTCGAGAAGGAAACAAACCAGTTAAACCCACGATAAGCGAGGGCAATGGATTGTATGAAAGTCGAGTAATGGTGGAGTGTGATGGTGTGTGGGTCGAAATTTTTGAACAATCAGATAATCCCGAACGCCGAATCACCAAAACCACTGTTGCCAATCTGGAGAAAGAGTTTGCGGAGTTTCTGAAAAAACCAAAAGCCGCAGTAGATGCAGCTCGTATTAAATCTCATGAGTGGGCTCGCCGTCTTGCAGGCGACGAAAAATATCCATTCCGTCTGATCGATGGAATGCAGCCAGGTATCTACCTAGTAGCCTATTCGCTTAACCCTGGAGAACCAGGCTCCGTGTATTTAAAAGCATTTGAGGTTACCCAAGGAACTCCACTATCCGTGGAAAGGCTGAAAGCAAGATCGAGAACTCGTATGACATGGTCAACCAACTCTTCAGAACGTTTTGGAGCAAAAGCTGAATTCACGATTTATGAGGGTGATTGGGGCAAACCTTATGCAGCACGTTTCGAAGTCTGGTTCACACCAGATTCAGGCAAACCAGACCGCAAACTCGCGGAACGTATTTTTAAAATTGAAGGGTGGCAGAGATAAAAATCACCGAATAAAGCGTTGCTCAGTGACACTGAATAAACCACGCATGTGAACTTGGTATTTTGAAAAAAATAACACAAACATCATCCTACAATCTCAAATTTTAAACTCATTCTAACGCTCAGATTTTCCTTGGCGAATAATCGATCAAATTTTATATCGTAAGACAGTTAAAACGATTTCGAGCCAAGGTGATAAGCCTAGACTTTTCAATATTTCTTCTAACGGCAAATCCATTATCCCGGTCGCTCAACAATTTAAATGAACCCTCCAATTTTACAGTGTCCCCAATGTAAAAAGCCTCTGGTTAATATGGCTAGCAAGGTAGAACGCATTCACCCTATACCTAAATTTATAAAAAAACATTTCGACCGAATGGTTGAATGGTGGGTCGTAGCGACGGTTCCGATACTGTACATTCTTGCAGAGTCAATGAATACACTGGAGCTTAGAGGTCTCGGATTCGTTTGGTTTGCTTTGATTGGAGTACCTTGCTCCATCCTATATATGATACCCAAGTTCTTCAGCGTCTACCGCATAACTCATTGTCCATATTGCAATTTTCATGATGAAGCCAAACTCGGAAAGGCTTTTGACGTTTAACGCCGTCAACCAATAACCCTAGAATCAGCAGTTGAAACAAGTTAAATATCTCGAAATTCTATATAAAATGGGCATTTGAAGCTCAAAAAAGATCCATATAAGATTCACCCATTGGGTGAA
>CAZOWD010000251.1:0-2773 GCA_964583225.1 uncultured Verrucomicrobiales bacterium
TCTGCCGCTTGAACAAACAAGCTGGATAGGATGAAAAGAAAAATGAGAGAAAGTAGGCGCAATTTCACGATACAGCATAGAAACAAATTTTTACACCTCCTGACAAGCAGGAAGCGTCATCTCTAGCTGCGATGGACGTAAAATGAGTCTATTGCTTTGGTTTATCGAGGTTTGAACACGAGCTTTCCAGATGCGGGGATTGTTTGTGAAACCTGTTTGCCTTGATAGTAAATAGGCACGCGCTGACCAGCTTTGCCAGTGATGGTTGCTTGGGTGAGCTTGCCCTCTGACCAGAGCATGTCCACTTTCAGGTTGCCGCGTGCGCGAAGCCCTTTGGCGGATCCAGTTGCCCATGCTTGGGGCAGGCTGGGGAGGAGGTGAAGAATCCAAGGACCGAGCAATTCTCCTTTTTCGGCTTTGGCGCGCATGTGGGATTGGATCAGCATCTCCGTTACTCCTGCAGTGTTTCCGAAGTTCCCATCGATTTGGAACGGAGGATGGAAATCAAAGAGGTTGGGGAAGAAATTTTTTGTCACTTGTTCGCAGAGGATTTTGTGGGCGTGTTCTCCATCGTGCATGCGTGCCCAGAAACTGATTTTCCACGCTTTGCTCCATCCCGTTCCTCCGTCGCCTCGCGCAGTGAGTGAAACTTTGGCGGCTGCTGCTAGTTTGGGGGTGGTGAGTGGTGAAATCATCCGACCGGGGTGCAAGGCAAACAGGTGACTGACGTGCCGGTGGGTATCAGTTTTTTGATCTCTATCTTTTTCCCATTCTTGAAGTTGCCCCCAGCTTCCAATTTTGGGTTTTAAGAGGTGTTTCCGCATATCGATTACTTTGGCTCGGTAATCGGCATCCAACCCGAGAATGGTGGAGGCTTCGATGAAGTTGGTGAAGATGTCGTAAACGATTTCTTGGTCGTAACTTACACCCGGCTCTGTAGGACCGTGCTCAGGCGACCATCCGTCGGGAACAACGAGTGTGCCGTCGGGGCGCTTGTCGAGTCGGTCTTCCCAAAATTGAACGATTTCTTTAAAAATAGGATACGCTTTATTTTTGAGGAAACTTTTATCTTCGCCAAAAGCGTAGTGTTCCCAGAGGTGTTGCGCATACCATGCGGGGGCGGGGTGATTCCACTTAAAGGTGTCGCCACCAAAGACGTTGGTGCCAGTTCGCAGTGACCATCCGCGGGTGATTGGTTTCCCGTTAGGATGTTTTTTTAGTTCTCTAGGAGTTTTGACGGCGTAAACGTCTCGCATCGCAACGATGAAGTCTGTGAATGCTGTGTGGCAGTCGCCAAGAGCGTTGGGTTCTGCCATCCAGTAATTCATTTGCACGTTGATGTTAGAGTGGTAGTCGCTTTGCCAACGAGGAGCGTTACTCCAGTTCCAGATCCCCTGAAGGTTGGCTGGCATACATCCTGGGCGCGATGAGGAAATCAAAAGGTAACGACCGTAATTGGCGATGAGCTCCTCTAAATCAATATCGGGAGAGGTGGTAGCTCCTTTTGGTGATTTAGAAAGTTCTGCAAATTTGGATTTGAAGTTTTTTAGACGCTGATCGGTTGGTAGCGAAGCGACTGCAGGGGCGGATGTGCCGAAATCGATGGAGACTCGATTGTAAAACGATTGGTATTCGGCGATGTGCGCTTTTTTTAATGCGTCAAAGTCTTTGCTGTCAGCAGAAGCGAGACGCTTTTTTAAGATGGGCGGGACGGGCGCACCTTTCCACTTGGCGTGGTAGTCCATTTTGTAATCGGTGTCGGCGACAAATAAAATCTCTAACCCCTTTACTTGTTTAAATTGCAAAGTTTTTCCGTTGCTTGAGATGTTGCCACTTTGGCATCGAGCGAGCAGACGCGCACCGTATTTCATACCATTGGCAAGCTCTCCGTCTAGAGCTATGGTGTGGCCTTTTGCTTGCACTGTGGAGCTTTTACGAGACTTGTATCCTTCGATGGTGACGTATTTTACTTTTTTTGAGTTTTTATGTCGGATCTTTTTTTTGAGATTGCTGGGAAGCTTTTTAGCTCCCGTTACAGGAGGGTGTTTGAATAACCATCCCAGATCATCTTCTAATGCGATGGTGCCAGAAATTGGCTTGTCGGCAGAAAAGGAAAGAACGATGACTTTGTCGGGAGCCGATGAAAATGCCTCACGCGTGTGATGCACGCCTTTAGATTCGAAGGATGACTGCAGAACAGCCGTGTTTAAATTGAGTTTGCGTTGG
The DNA here is from genome assembly GCA_964583225.1 of uncultured Verrucomicrobiales bacterium. Taxonomy (GTDB): domain Bacteria; phylum Verrucomicrobiota; class Verrucomicrobiia; order Verrucomicrobiales; family Akkermansiaceae; genus Oceaniferula. Next base: position 2,227 of record CAZOWD010000251.1, read on the forward strand.
TAATTTTTTACCGATTGGGCATCGACGCCCTCAAAGTGAATTTTAATGAAACCGAGGTTTTGATAAGAGCCTACTACTTGCTCGTCGCCATTCCAGAGGGTGTCCACATTTACCTGAACCGTTTCATCTGCGGTGTCGCTCATCAACATGGCACCCAGCTTGCCATTTCCTATCGGTAGCGCTTCCCTATCGATGGATTTCAACTTTGCTGGGTGCTGATAGATGAGCGTAGATGAAGCCTCGTCTGCCGCCTTTAGTAGTGTTGAGGCTCCACCGAAAAGAGAAAGCGCGGTAAATGTTAAGGCTGGTAGAGAAAAACCAGATTGAAACAATCGAAGCCTAAACTGCGATGGTTGTATTTTTTGATGTGCGGACATGGAATGTTTCGGTGGGTGAAATGGAGAGATGGATTATTTTTTACCCTTATTGATTGGTCTAAGGATGATGCCTTTGAGATTCATAAGCGCGATGGGCTTTTTGCTTCCTTTTGTCCGAGGCAATCCAGTGACGGTGATGATTTCAGGCTGGAACGCGGTGAGGGAAACCT
>CAZOWD010000252.1:0-2770 GCA_964583225.1 uncultured Verrucomicrobiales bacterium
GTGAGTCCGTTGTCGAGCGTGCGTGTTTGCAGAGGCTCGCGTGTTGATGTCCCGCCGGCAGAAAGTTCAGGTTCGATACTTCCTTCGGGGTCGAGCGAGGTGATGGTGAGTTTTTCAGGAACGAGGTATGTGCGTGCGATTCGTTGTAAATCAGCAACGGAAACTTGAGACAGTTTTTGAATGTAGTCGCGAGTGAAGTCGAGATTTCGAGTTTCGTGCCAGTTTGAAGCGAGGTCGGATGCTCTTCCTGACGCTGTTGTGAGTGTGCCGAATTGACTGGATAAAATCATGCGGACCGCTTTGTGGATTTCTTGATCGAGATTCGCCGAACTGAGTTTTTCTATTTCTTGAAGAATAGCGTCTTGGAGCGCGTCTCGTTTATCGTGATCAACAATTGCTGATACGGCAAATAGACCTGGAAGGGTGGGCGGGATCATGCTCCACGCGCCGATGTGGTGACAGAGGTCGGTTTTTTCGCGGATCGTTTGGTAGAGTCGGCTAGAACGCCCCGATCCAAGGATGGTTGAAAGCAAATCGAGCGCCGCTGCATCTGGGTGTTCGAGGCTCGGGACTTGCCACGCGAGGGTGAGTTTGGAAGTTGGAATGGCAAACGTTTTGCGTTGGACGCGTCGGCCGAGTTGTTTGGGTTCTGTAGAAACGGAAACTGGGTGAGTGAAGGCGCGCGGGATGGAATCGGCCAGAGTTTCAAGGAACTCGAGCATTTGGGATATGTCAAAATCTCCGGATATACTTAGAAATGTGTTTTCGGGGGTGTAGCGCTCGCGGTGGTAGGTCACCATGTCGTCATGAGTCAGTTGGTTGAAGAGTTCCATGTGTCCGATGACGGGGTGTTTGCGAGAGTCGTTAGCAAAAGCCGTTGAGTAGAGCAGATGGCCATTGCGGTCATCGGCATCGTCCATGCCCATGTCGATTTCCCGGCGAATGACGCCTTTTTCTTTTTCAAACTCTTCGATGGGAAAGGTGGGTTTGAACACCATCTCGGTGAGCACTTTGAGGAAGGTTTCAGCGCTTTCTGCGGGGCCGTCGATATAATAAACGGTTCGGTCGAAAGTGGTGTAGGCGTTCCATTCGCCACCGGCGGCTTGGACGGTGTCGGAGATGGCTTCGCCATCGTAGTTTTCCGTGCCTTTAAACACCATGTGTTCCAGTAGGTGTGAGATGCCCGCGCCTGAGAATTTTCCTTCGTGAATGCTACCTGTTTCTACCCATGCTTGGGTGCTGATGACGGGAGCTGAGTTGTCGGGATCAAGGATGACGGTGAGTCCGTTTTTGAGAATGTGGGTGCGAGCGGTTGTGGCGGGAAACTGCATGGGCGCAGATTGCGTTTGGTTGCGTGAGGAGGCAAGTATGGATTCGTGGAAATGACAAAAATAACGCTAAAATTCTGTTGCAGGATTTTATGTGTGAGGCTAACTTCTGGGCATGCTTCTGTGTGCGTCCGCATATGGTATCATGCCCGAACCGATATACTATAATTGGGGGCGGCCCCTCTGGGTCAATGTCATGCCTTTACTGGAAGACAGCGATTTGGAGGATGTCCCCAGCCTGTTGAGAAACGGGAACGTGGCATTAGCTCCATGGACGGCACAGCAGCTCTTTTTTTTCTCAAAATCTGACGGTTTTTCCTAAGGTGGAGAGAAGTTTATACGCATCTATAATTCGGGATGAAGCCAACCACTCAAACTACTAAAATCCTTACACTGGATGATGAACCGTTCCTTTTAAAGTGTGGTGCGGAGCTTCCGAAGGTGGATGTGGCGTATCAGACGTGGGGTGAGTTAAATGAAGATGGGTCGAATGCAATTTTGCTTTCGCACGCTCTTTCAGGATCTCATCATGCTTCGGGCTATAATCCATCGTTACCAGAGGCTGGTGATTTGTGGAAAGAGGAGCTTCATGAGGGGTGGTGGAATGAGTTTATGGGGCCGGGCAAGGCATTGGATACCGATAAGTTTTTTATCGTTTGCGCCAATTATTTAGGCGGTTGCTACGGAAGCACGGGCCCTTCATCGATCAATCCAGAGACGGGGAAGCCATACGGGAAGTCATTTCCTCAACTTGCGATATCGGATCAGGTGGCGATGCAGGTGAAGTTGTTGGATTTTTTAAACATAGACGTGCTACACGCGGCGATTGGTCCATCGGTGGGAGGCTTGGTCACCTTGACATTTGCGGCGACTCATCCAGATAGGGTTCGCACGGTTATCCCCATTGCGAGTGGCTTAAAAACGACGGTGCTGAACCGATTGATTTTGTTTGAGCAGATCTTGGCGATTGAAAATGACCGCTATTTTAATGGAGGCGATTATTATGAAGGCGAGCAACGGCCAGATTATGGATTGGCGCTAGCGCGGATGATTTCTCATAAAACTTTTGTGCACTTGGATGCTATTGAGCGTCGGGCTCGAAAAGAGGTGCGGCAAGATAATGAAACGTTGGCGTGGTATCGGGTGCAGGATACGTTCCAGAGCTACATGCTGCATCAGGGGAAAAAATTTGTGAAGCGGTTTGATGCAAACACGTATTTGCGAATTATCGATATGTGGTCGAGGTTTGATATCTGTAAAGAAATCGGAGTGGATTCGGTCAAGGAGGTGTTTGACCGATGCGCTGCGCATGGTCTGAAATTTTTAGTGTTTAGTATTGATTCTGATTTTTGTTTTTACCCAGAAGAACAGGCCGAGATTGTAGCGGGTTTGGAGCAAAGTGAAGTGGAGACGATGCATATTACGGTGCATTCAGATAAAGG
>CAZOWD010000253.1:0-2755 GCA_964583225.1 uncultured Verrucomicrobiales bacterium
CCCCACTCGTTGTCATACCATGAGCAAACTTTGACGAAGTTTCCGTCGTTTACCATAGTAAGGCTTGCGTCGAAGATTGAGCTGTGTGGGTTGCTGACGATATCTTGAAGAACAAGTGGATCTTCAGAATACTCAAGCACACCAGCCATTGCACCTTCAGCAGCTTCTTTGAATGCTGCGTTTACTTCCTCAGCAGTTACCTCTTTGTCGAGGATAGCTACGAAGTCAGTAAGGGAACCTGTTGGGGTAGGAACGCGGAATGCACCTCCGTTGAGTTTACCCTTCATTGCAGGGATCACCTCAGCGATAGCAACAGCAGCACCTGTAGAAGAAGGAACGATGTTGATCGCAGCAGAACGAGCGCGACGAAGGTCACCGTGTGGTGCGTCGAGAAGGTTCTGGTCTCCAGTGTAGGAGTGAATTGTGCTCATGAATCCTTTTTGGATGCCCCACTTGTCATTAAGAACCTTCACGAGAGGTGCAAGGCAGTTAGTGGTGCAAGATGCGTTAGACACGATGTTGTGCTTAGCAGGATCGTAAAGATCGTCGTTAATTCCGATGCAGAAAGTAAGGTCAGGGTTCTTAGCAGGAGCAGAAATAAGAACTTTCTTAGCTCCAGCAGTAAGGTGCTTCTCAGCGCCTTCACGAGCTGTGAAGAATCCTGTTGACTCAAGAACAACATCTACGTTGAGCTCTTTCCAAGGAAGAGCTGCAGGGTCACGCTCAGCAGTTGCTTTGATTTTGTGACCATCCACGATGATGAATTCGTCGTCATAAGTCACGTCATATGAAAGACGACCCTGAGCAGAGTCATACTTCATGAGGTGAGCGAGAGTTTTGTTATCTGTAAGGTCGTTGATTGCGACGACATTCTTGAGTTCGCCTTTTTCTACGAGTGCGCGAAGGACGTTACGTCCAATGCGTCCAAATCCATTAATTGCGTAAGTAGCCATGGTTATTTAGTGTTAATCCACCAGCTGATTTGTGGTGGGGCAAACACTCTACTCGTCAATTTCAAAACGTCAACACTTGAACGTGGTATTTCTTACTTTAATTGCCGCATATTTCACGAAACATGAATGCCACATCTCTTCACCATGAGGCTTGCGCCTTCCAATTTCATCACTAGTATCCGCGCAGAAGCACCTTTTTACTTTATTCTAATGAATCAATTCACCACTTTCAAACGCACGATCTACCGCCTCACGTCCCTCTTCGCCATAGCGTTCATGCTGGGATCATGTAGCACGCCTGAAAAACGCCACAGCTCTAAAATCAATCTCATCGCAAACACGGGCACGGCGAACAAACAAAGCAAAACCCTCGCCGACGCGATAAAACAGGCAGAAACCGCCCTGCAATCTGGACTCAAAACACCCGAACAAAAAGCAGCTTACAATCGGGCAATCGAAGACGTCGTCACGCTCTGGCTTTCGGGCAACCATCGCAAAGAGATCAAAACCCACCTCCTCGCCAAAAACGGGAGCTCTGAATATCAACTCGTCGCTTCATGGCCCAAAAAGCTGCTCTTTGACGAACTCATCCTCGCCCGCACCATCGATCACAAAAACTTACGCAAAGACATCTACCGAAAAGGAGTCGGCGTTCCCTACGTAGCCCATTGGAAAGGAACTCCCGAACGCCTGAAGAAAAATCCATTCATGTCAAAGAAAGGTTATTTTGCCTCGGTCACGGCCACGTTAAATTTTGAAAAAAGCCCATCGGGCAAGCGCATTGCCCACCTCACCCTCCACAATGCCAATTTAACGGAAAAAGTGAAGCTCAACGCTCACACTTACCCGCTAGCTTACGATCAATCGGCCTTGGTGGAATACCTGCTCAAACAGAAAAACGACTTCTCTGCGATCGGCTCGCTCATTCGCCCACAAAAATACCTCAACCAAATCGCGCTCAAAACCATCACACCTCCCGACCCATCGCGCATCCCCGTCATCTTTGTGCACGGACTCGCCTCCGAACCTAGAACGTGGCAAAACGTCTACAACGAACTCCGAGCTGATCCCGTCATCCGAGAGAAATACCAAATTTATTTCTTCCGCTACCCTACCGGCGTCCCCGTGCTCTACAGCGCCGCAAAACTCCGCGAGCAAATGGAGGTGCTCTACAAAGAACTCAACAAAAACGGACACAACCGCTTGTCCGAAAACATGCTTCTTGTTGGACACAGCATGGGTGGATTAGTCTCCAAATCTCAAGTCCAGGACAGTGGAGACCAACTCTGGTTCCACTTCAAAGACACGGCATCAAACCGCATTCACCTCTCCGAAAAACAACTCGCCGACCTCCAGCACTATCTCAAATTTAAACCCAACCAACACATCTCACGTGTTATTTTCATCGCCACCCCTCACCGTGGAAGCGACTTAGCTGACCTCTGGATCGTCCGCCAAATGCGCAAGCTCATCAGAGCACCCTTTGCCATCATCGGCGCACCATTTGCCATACTCGACCAATCGGACAAAAAAGACGCTCTCGACAAACTCTACCAATCTGGAATCCCCACGAGCATGGATAACCTCTCACCAAGTTCCAATTACGTCAAAAACTCCATCAAACTCCCCCTCCGTAAAGGTTTAAAAATCCACTCTATTGTTGGAAACCTCAAAGGTCTCCCGCTCTCTGATCCCGACTGCTCAGACGGCGTAGTCCCCTACACCAGCGCGCACCTCGGCAAAGTAGATTCCGAACTGGTCGTCCCCTACGGACACAGCGCTCACGAGCACCCACAAGCCAT
>CAZOWD010000254.1:0-2754 GCA_964583225.1 uncultured Verrucomicrobiales bacterium
ATGGAATGTCTTTTGTCTTTTGAGCTTTCGTTGGTAACTTTTGGGTTTGTTTTGGGGGATTGCGCCTTTTCGAGGGAGGGGGCGGTTTGCTCTGTTTCTTTGGCGAGTGTGATGACGGATCCTTCGGCTGTGTTGATGTCTCGGCTTAGAGTGGCTTGGATAGAAATTTGGCTACCTTCGAGGACGGTTAAGTAGCCTGATCGTAGGTCGGCATGAACGTCTGGGCGTTGGAGGTAACTTGGGAGTTTGATGGTGGCGTTGAGGTTTTCCATCGCTGGGCGGATGGCGGGTTCGACGGCGAGAGCATGGCGCGCGTCATCGGCCTCTATATGGAGAGTGTCTTGGGCTCGCTGACCAGGAAATGTGAAAGTGTAAGCGTTGTCAGAAAGTTTAGCTTCGATCCATTCGCCTTGCCCGTAGCGAGCTCGTGCTGATTTAGGGTGATGGGTTGAATTTTTAGCCAAAGGGATGGTGATGGTGAATGATTCTCCGTAGGGAACGTGATAGGGAGAGGGGATGTTGGAGAGATCGAGCTTGGTGAAGGTGTATCGCTCCGTGTTGGAGAGTGGCATAAGCCAGCGCTTGAGTGCGTTGATTCCAGCATCGGGAACGGTGATGAGCGCTGCTCCAGCTAAAATCATTAGCGCGAGAACGATGAGCGCGCCCTTGCGATGGCGGGTGGCAGGTAATGCGTTAGAAAGATCGCGTTTTCCTAAGTCTTCGGCCACGGTGCGCATGGCTGCGGCTCGGAGTTCTGGAGAGAGGTTGTCTGATTTTCCTTTTTGGTTTTGAAGTTCGACCGCTCCTAGAAGTCGGTCACCCAGTTTGGGGTATCTTTGGGAAATGAGCCGAGCTAGTTGGTTTTCATGTCGGTGCCCGAATACCCAGCGCCGAATCCAGTAAGGGGCGAATATAGAAAAGAGCGAAACGCCTAAAATAAGAATGATGAGCCGCAGAAACTGAGGAGTTTCCATGAAACGATCCAATCCAAAAACGAGGAGAAAGGATAAAAGTAAGCCAAAACAACCTGAAAGGATTGCTTCTGTAATTTTGATGCGCCAGAGTTGTTTTTTGAATTGGTTCAGCTGGGAGCGTAATTCTTCAGGCATTGGCGTCGCTTGATGAATATTCGACTCTGATGGATCGTCTGGCATAGCGGATTTGAAAAGGGCTAGTGGGGATGAAGGCGGAGATGAATAAGGTGGTTATAAAAAGCGAACGAGCAGAGCATTTCATGGAAAAACTCATTCTTCCAGTTGATTTCTTATAAAAGTTGCACCTGAAGGATGATGTGTTTTTTGTGAAAATAAGAAAATAGAGTGAAGGGGCTACGTTTTTTGGTTTTTTTTATCAGGTTAGAGCAAATGTGACTTGTAAATTAGGTTGTCTGGACTATTTCCCTGCTCAGATTTTGAGAGATTTAAAAACATCCCCTGCCTGGTCTATTGAAGATTTGGGTATGCCTTTGCCAAATACGCAACACGCGTGTTCGGTGTGTTTGCCTACGTGGGCGGTTGTTTCTGACTACGAAGAGGGGCGCGAGAAAGTGATGCACAAAATGCGCAGTGGATACCCTCGCTTTTTTTGTCATCCTTCCGTGGATCGTTTATTTGCTGAGGCCTTGCGTTCTTTGGGCGAGCCGGGTTCGCGCGTTGTCCTTTTCCGAACGCGTAAGGCTGCCCAGCGGGCGCAACGGTTTGTTGAAAAACGAACTGGTTCAGCAGTGAGAATTTCAAGCTACGAGGGGTTGCAGGCATTGATTATGCCTGAAGCCGATTATTCGGTAGCGATGGAGTATTGGCGTTACACGGGTGAAATCATCAGTAGTCGCTATGCCGAGCAATTAGTGCAGGGGAGCGCGAGACAGGATTTTGCAATTCGCTGTCTCAGAGCCCGCTTGGCAGAATTAGGCGAATACGCGCCTGAAGATGTTTTTATTTACGAAAATGGAATGGCGGGGATTTTTGGGGTGTATCGCGCCTTAACAAAGAGGTTTCCTGGTAAAAAAACGCTTCAGCTTGAGTTTCCGTATGTGGATGCTCTTCGGGTGCAAAATCATTTTGGAAGCGGGGTTGTTTTTTTGAATCACGCAGTAGGGGAGTCGTTTGAAGAGGCTCTCCAGCGGATTCGTCGTGGTGAGTTTGCTGCGGTGTTTACGGAAACTCCGAGCAACCCGTTGCTTCGCACCGTAGATCTAGCTGCTGTGGCATCGGCGTGTCGCGCTGGAGGTGTTCCTTTGGTGGTGGACGATACCACATGCTCAGTAGCGAATGTGAAGGTAATCGATTATGCGGATATCGTGATTACGAGCCTGACGAAATGGATTTCAGGAAAAGGGGATGTGATGGCGGGGCAGGTGACGTTGAATCCAGACTCAGCATTTTATTCAGACATGCGTGAGTTTTTTGAAGAAGATTGTCCTGAGGGATCTCGGTTGTTTTCTGCTGATGCTCGGGTGTTGGCGCGTAACTTGCGCGGGTTTGAAGAGCGCATGAAAGTTTCCAATGCCAATGGTGAGGCGTTGGCTGACTTGCTAATGAATCACTCAGCAGTGGAGGACGTGTATTATCCGAAGTTTACAACGTCTGATTTATATCGGGAAATTCAACGTGATTCAGAGGCTGTAGGCTATGGCGGATTGATTTCGTTTGTGCTTAAAAATCGGAAAAAATCGGCTAAGTTCTTTGATTCTCTGAAAATGTGCAAAGGTCCTAGCCTTGGCACGGAGTTTTCCTTGGCTTGCCCGTTTACTTT
>CAZOWD010000255.1:0-2751 GCA_964583225.1 uncultured Verrucomicrobiales bacterium
GGCCTTAACGGCCACTAGATCCTTAGTCTAGCGCGTCTACCAATTCCGCCACCCGAGCCAGGTGTGCTTAACGAATAAACGTGGTGCGGGGACGAAGTAGGTGAATTTGCCGAAAAAGGCAAGCTAAGAATGAAGAAAAAGTGAATTTTTTTTGCGGGGGGCTTAGAAGCTAGTGTTTTTAGGCTTTAGTGGCGGTTGTTTTTTTGTTGGTAGGACTGATCTCTGAGCTTTTTGAGGTAGTTCATATACTCTTTTTTTGCCTGACGGTCGGGATCGAGTTCGGGATGGAGGAACGGGTTGTTTTTTCCATACTTAGACCAAGCTCCGCGTGGAACGTTTGCAAAGTCGATAAATCGCCAGTGAACCTTGCCAGATGACCCCATGCCGAGGTAGTCGCGCACTGCGGGGGAAATGTCGATTCCTGCACCGTTGTTGTGTTCGTTTTTGGGGCGTTTACCGCAAAAAACATACTGCCAGTCGTTTGTTGTAAATGGCCCGCAGTCTTCCCATTGGGCGTAACAGACACGACGACCGTAAATAATCTGCACCCAGCGCCCTTTACAGCTGGTTTTGCCTGGACGTTTGTCGGCACGTTTGTTCCACCATGGAATAACGCGGTGTGCCATGGGGTGTGAGGTGCGGTGGTTGAGGCAATCGTTAAAGGGGAGTGCTACGTAAAATGGATTGAGCTTTGGAACAAATGCTTTGGGGCGGAAGTTGTATCGGGCTTCTTTGTTGGGGTTGTCATACCCACCGTAGTTTTTTTGCCATTGGGTATCCCATGAGCTGGCACAGTTTGGGGTTGGGTTGCGCGCTGTGGGTTTTTCTCCAATCCAAAAGACGGTGGCTGTGATGTTTTTTCGCCACGGATAGTTGGTGGTTCGAAATGGGTTGATTGGGGCTCTTGGCGTGCGCACTCGGGGCACGGTTGTGGAGGTGGTGTCGATCGTTTGGCGTGAAATGCGACTATTATCTCCACGAACAGATGGAGTCGCTGTGAGACAAAGGAGTGCGATGAAAACAATCCGTTGAATGTTCATAAGAGTGGGCATGGTGAAGAGGGTGTTTGTTTTTTTGGGGGGAAGGGGAGTTAAAATCGACGGAGCGTGCTGGGTTTGCATTGGCGTGGGTCTTTTTCAGGGAAATCAAGCGTGTAGTGGATTCCTCGGGATTCTTTGCGACGCATGGCGCAATCAACGACCATCGAGGCCGAGGCTACGAGGTTTCTGAGTTCTAAGATATCAGAGGTGACGCGGTGTCCCCAGTAGAAGCTACGCACTTCACGTCGTAGGTTGCTGAGTCGGTGAGCGGCGCGTTCTAACCGGTTGCTGGTGCGGACGATGGAAACGTAGTCCCACATTAGTCGGCGTATTTCATCCCAGTTATGGGTGATGATGATTTGTTCATCGGGAGGAGCTGTGTCGCCGTGCTCCCATTGGGGAATGTCTGGAGCGATTGAAGGTTTGTCGTTGATCGGGTGCAGGCAGAGCATTTTTTGAAGGGCGCGCCGAGCGAGGACGTGGGCTTCGAGCAGGGAGTTGGATGCGAGTCTATTTGCTCCGTGGAGCCCCGTGCACGCAACTTCGCCAATGGCAAAAAGTCCGCGGATGTCTGTGCGACCATTGACGTCAGTGGCTACACCGCCGCATTGGTAGTGGGCGGCTGGGACTACGGGGATAGGGTCTTTTTCACAGTCGAGCCCGAAGTTGAGTAGGGTTTGGTAAATGTGTGGAAAGCGCTCTTTCATGAACCCTTTGGGCTTGTGAGTTACGTCGAGATAGACGTATTCAGCGCCCGTTTTTTTGATTTCTCGGTCGATTGCGCGGGCTACGATATCGCGTGGGGCTAGCGATTTGCGTTTGTCATACTTGTGCATGAACTCGTTACCTTTTTCATCGCGCAAAATTCCGCCTTCTCCACGCACAGCTTCAGATACGAGAAATGAGCGTGCCGCGGCTCCCGTTGCTGCGGGGTTAAAGAAGCAGGTGGGGTGGAATTGGACAAATTCCATGTTTGAGATCGTAGCGCCTGCGCGCCAAGCCATGGCTAATCCATCGCCAGTTGCGCTGTCGGGGTTTGTGGTATAGAGGTAAACTTTACCACATCCACCAGTGGCTAGGATGACTCGGTCGGATCTAAAGATATGGACGTCTCCTGTTTGTTTTTCCAGCACATATGCGCCGAGCACGCGGTCCTCGGATGCGACGGCGAGCTTGCAGCTTGTAATGAGATCGATGGCGAAATGATTTTCTAAAATGGTGATGTTGGGGTGTTTTTGGGCGGTTTCAAGGAGAGCCTCCATGATTTCTTTTCCCGTGGTATCTTTGGCATGAAGAATGCGCCGGTAACTGTGCCCGCCTTCTTTTCCTAAGGAATAATGAGGTTGTTGATTGTTGGTGGCGGATTTATCTTGATCGAAATGCACCCCGCATTCGATGAGTTCGTGGATGGTTTGTGCGCCTTCTTCGAGAATCGTGCGCACGGCAGATTCATCGCAAAGCCCAGCGCCAGCATCTAATGTATCGGCGATGTGGCTTTCCACGCTGTCGCCTTCCTCGCGAAGCCCTTCAGGGAGCACTCCCGCAATTCCGCCTTGGGCGCGTGCGGTGTTGGTGTTCATCGTTTCGCCTTTGGTGATTACCGTAACGGTGCCATGTTCCGCAGCGCGAATGGCAAATGATAGTCCGGCAATACCGCTACCGATGACGAGAAAGTCGCAGTTCATGACCGCGAAGTCTAGAGAGATAAGCC
>CAZOWD010000256.1:0-2728 GCA_964583225.1 uncultured Verrucomicrobiales bacterium
GGCAAAAAACAACGTAGTGGCTACCCTGATCTTCTCATTACCTACACGTCCCCCACTGGAAAAATCACTCGCGCCTACCTCGACCCCAAGCTCTTCGAAGAAAAATCTCAAGCGTCATCTCTCCGCACGTTTTATTTCGAACCCCGCTCCAGAACAAATAAAATTCAATTTGACGCCCTTCATCTTCTCTTTGGAATCAGTCACGATGGACACCAACAGAAGTGGACATTCACAGGGTGGAACCTCTGCGACCTTTCCAAGTTCCAAGTTCGACTCAAAGCCGAATTTCAAGCATCGAATCGAGACCTCTACCGAAGCAATCTCATCATTCGCTCTAGCCAGAAATCCAGCAAACGTTAATCTATTTCTCCAAGCGCGATCAAACGCGTAGGTGCTGCCAACCCATGAGTCATAATCCACTCATTAATCGACTTTAGTTCTTTTTGTAAACGCTCATACTCTGGAGTATCTTGCAAAACCTCCACTCGACTTTCCATTTTACTAAGCATTTGAGAGATTCTTTCTTTCTCTTGCTCAGGCGTATAAACCTCGTTGTAATCTTCTACGCGAATATTTTTTAACCCTAAGGACTCAATCATATACATCAACTCAGCCCGAGTAAATGTCTCGTAATGATGCACCCCACAAATGCGATCAATCTCCGATAACCAATGGTGATAAAGCACGTGAGACATCTGAGCCTTTGTCTGATTATCGCAATACATCTCATAAATCAAAAATGAGCCACCTGGGCGTAACACGCGCTTCATTTCATTTAGGGTAGCCTCTATCAAATTAGGATCCAAATGGTGCAAAACGTGAGCAATCGAAACCAAATCAAAAGTATCATCTGGAAATCCAAGGTCATGCCCACTCGCCTCAAGCCACTCAAATTCCGGCAGCTCAAGCAATTCGGGAGAAACTGTCGTCCGAGGATCCACCACATCCACCCCGACAAACATTTTTGTATTAGGTAAAGCTGCCGCCAAACCTTTTAAAAAGGTTCCCTGACCACAACCAACTTCAAGAACGCGTTCTGGATTAAGACCGTTTAATATTTCCTTTAAATCTTTCATTTCCTTAAGAAAAACAAAAATTTAAGATCAACGAAAGATAAAAAAACGAAAGAAATACAAGATTATCAACGTTTACGACATCAACAAGTCCATCATTTGAATATGAAATTACGCCTCATCGCCTCCTCAATACTCTTAATCATCACCTTAACGCTCACCGCTCACGCAGCGGCACCAGGCGTGCTCAACACGGCAAAACCCGATGGCAAACCACATATTTTCTCCTTTGGAGGAAAAAATGGTGAATCGTTTTTAATCGATGGTAAACCTATACAAATTCGCTCTGCTGAGATTCACCCTCAGCGGGTTCCTAAAAGGTATTGGCGCCAACGCATTCAGATGGCAAAGGCTATGGGATTAAACACCATTGCTTTTTACACCATGTGGAACGACTTCGAACAGCCAGATGGATCGTTCGATTTCAAAACGGACAAGCGCGACATTGGAAAATTTATGAAAATCTGCCAGGAAGAGGGAATGTGGGTTCTCTTCCGCCCAGGCCCCTACATCTGTGGCGAGTGGGATTTTGGTGGAATTCCTCCCTATTTACTTAAATACCCCGACCTTAAAATCCGCACCTTAAAAGACGAGCGGTTTATGAAAGCGCAAACGCGTTATTTAAAAGCCATTGCCCCCATCGCAAAACCCTATCTCTGCAAAAACGGCGGACCCATTTTGATGACTCAACTAGAAAATGAATACGGAAGTTATGGACGCAATGGCCGAGCCTATATGGAGTGGCTTCGCGATTTCTGGACAAAAGAAGGGTTTGGTCCGTTTTACACCTCAGATGGAGCATCAGAAAGACATCTCAGAAACGTCACCCTTCCCGGAGTTGCCGTGGGACTCGACCCAGGAAAAAGTGAAAACCACTGGAAAGTCGCCCGAAAAATGAATCCAGGCGTCCCAGTTTTTTCGTCAGAAACTTACCCGGGGTGGTTCCGCCACTGGGGTGAAGGAAACTGGAAACCAAGCAATATTGATAACGTGGTCAAATGGTATATGAAAGAAGGCAAATCGTTTAATTTGTTTTTATTTCATGGAGGAACAAACTTCGGTTTTACCGCTGGAGCAAACAACGGAGGTAAGGGAGATTACAAAGCAGACATCACGAGCTACGATTACGGCGCACCCGTCGATGAACAAGGGCACGCAACAAAAGCTTACCATCGCATGCGTAAAATCATCGCTCAATACACCGCAAAAAATGGTCCCTTACCCAAAATGCCAGCCGAACCAGCAGCGATGGAAATTGCCGATTTCACCCCCACGCGCGTTTCGGACCTCTGGGATATTTTCCCCGATGCCAAGCCTGTTAAAGCCGATAAGATGTGGTTTGAAACGTGGCATCAAAATCAAGGTTTAGCCATTTACTCAACAACCATCCCCGCTGGACCAGCCACAGAATTCACCTATCAACACCTCAATGACTACGGGCAAGTTTATCTCGACGGAAAACACCTCAAGACAATCGTCCGTCGATTGGGAGGAAAAAAAGTGGTCGCCATTCCCGCTCGCACAAAACCAGCCAAACTTGAAGTGCTCGTAGAAGGCATGGGACATATCAACTTTCACATCTCCATGGAGAAAGACCGTAAAGGGCTTCACGGCACGTTAAAACTCGGAGATAAAGCTTTAACCAACTGGAAAGT